>DATCDX010000332.1:0-2763 GCA_036510475.1 Steroidobacteraceae bacterium | reverse complement strand
CTCCGACCAGCGTGGACGCCCGCCCAAATGGGTGGACAGCGCCAGGGTCGGATTCCAGCCGCCTGACACGGCCAGCGTATCGACAGCCAGCCGTGCCAGGCGGCCGTTGCTCTCGCGAATTTCTATGCGGTTGAGCCCATGTGAACCATGCGCGCTCTGCACCTGTGCGCCTGAGAATACGCGCGCTTGGATGCGCTTGGCCTCATCGAGCAGCCGCGGCGTAATATCGCTGCGCGCATCGACGATGGCCTGCACCGTCACGCCGGCAGCGGCGAGATCCATCGCCGTTTTCCATCCGTCGTCGCCGGCGGTGAACAGCGCGACGCGCCGGCCCGGTACGACACCGAAGCGGTTCACATAGGTTCGGACGGCGGAGGCCATCATGACGCCAGGCCTATCATTGCCGCCGAACACGATGGGGCGTTCAATGGCACCGGCCGCGAGCACCGCACGCTTTGCCATGATTTTCCACAACCGCTGGCGCGGCTGGTGAGCCCGCGGTATCGCAAGATGGTCCGAGACTCGTTCGAGCGCGCCGTAGGTGCGGGTGCCCGACAGACCGTCGTCGTAGGCGCCGAACACCGTGGTTCGCGGCCAGATGCGCACCTCCGGCAATGAACGCAGCTCGGCCTCGACCTGCCGCGCCCAGTCATGCCCGCTCAGGTCATCGATGACGTGCCGATCGCCGTTTAGCCGGCCGCCCAGCAAAAAATCCTCATCGCAGAGAATGACTCGAGCACCTGAGCGTCCGGCGGCGAGCGCCGCGGCGAGACCAGCGGGCCCTGCGCCGATGACCAACACATCGCAAAAGGTGTGCGCCTTTTCGTATGTATCGGGATCGGCTTCCATACTGGCGGCGCCAAGACCGGCAGCGCGTCGAATCACCGGCTCGTAGAGCTTTTCCCAGAACGCCGCCGGCCACATGAAAGTCTTGTAGTAGAAGCCGGCGACAAAAATCGGTGAGAACAGAGAATTGACCGCTCCCACATCGAAGGCTAACGACGGCCAGCGATTCTGGCTGTGTGCCTCCAGCCCGTCGAAGAGCTCTGCCACGGTTGCCTTGGTGTTCGCTTCGCGCCGGGCGCCACTTCGTAGCTCCACAAGTGCATTCGGTTCCTCGGGACCAGCGCTGAGCACCCCCCGAGGCCGGTGGTACTTGAACGAGCGGCCGAAGAGCTTGACGCCCGCGGCGAGCAGGGCGGAGGCGAGCGTGTCGCCGCTAAAACCGGTGTAGTGCCGGTTATCAAAAAGAAAAGATAGAACTTGGGTACGGTCGATGAGCCCCTGTTTCGGCAGCCGGTTCAGCGATGCGGCTTCGTTCATAGGGTGCTCACGATCCGGCCGCCGTCCGGGCGTCAGGTTTGGCGAGTTCGCCGCCCAGAATTTCGTGCGTGCGCGTGTTGCGGCTGACTCGCAGCCAGCTTCTACAACCGGAGGCGTGATACCAGAACTCGGCATGGGGACCCGCCGGGTTGTCGCGCAGGTAAGCCGCCTCGAAGAAGCGCGCCTGCGCATCCGCCGCTTGCGGATCGGGGCGGCTGACAGTCGCGTCGCCTAAATAAGTGAACTCGCTGAGATCGCGCTCACCGCAGAAGGGGCATTGAATACGCATATTTACGGCAGCCGAGCGATCATAGTGGGTTTGAGATCAATGCAGGTTGGGCTGTGCGCCCACGCCCTTTTCATCGAGGAGATGACCGCTCGCGAAGCGGTCGAGGCGGTAGGCGCGGGCCACCTCGTGAGGCTCATCGCGCGCCAGCAGATGAGCGAAGCACCAGCCCGAGGCCGGCGTGGCCTTGAAACCGCCGTAACACCAGCCGGCATTCAGATACAGACCGCCGATCGGCGTGCGATCGATAATGGGCGAACCATCCATCGACATATCCATGAGTCCGCCCCACGATCTCAGCATGCGCACGCGCCCGATGGCAGGGATTAAAGCCATGCCACCCTCACAGACTTCCTCGACTCCCGGAAGATTGCCGCGCTGTGCATAGGAGTTGTATCCGTCCAAATCGCCGCCGAAGACCAGTCCGCCCTTGTCCGACTGGCTCAAATAGAAATGCCCGGCCCCAAAGGTCACGACCCCCGGAATGAACGGCTTGATCGCCTCGGAAACGAATGCCTGCAACACATGGCTCTCGATGGGCAACCGAAGCCCCGCCATTTGCGCGACGCGCGAAGTGTTTCCGGCCACCGCCACGCCGATCTTGGCCGCTCGTATGATTCCGCGCGTGGTTTCAACGCCTACGATGCGACCCTGCTCGCGGACAAACCCGGTGACTTCACAGTTCTGGATGATGTCGACACCGCGCTCGCTGGCCGCGCGTGCATAACCCCACACCACCGCATCATGGCGAGCGGTGCCGCCACGCCGCTGCAGCAGCCCACCGTGGATCGGAAAGCGCGCATTGTCGAAATTCAGAAAGGGCAGCATGCGTCGTACCGCCGCCGCATCGAGAAGTTCGGCGTCAACGCCATGCATCAACATGGCATTGCCGCGGCGCACGTAGGCGTCGCGCTGGGCATCCGAGTGATAGAGATTCAACACGCCGCGCTGGCTGACCATGGTGTTGTAATTGAGGTCCTGCTCGAGTCCCTCCCAGAGTTTCATCGACCATTCGTAGAAAGGGTTGTTGCCGGGCAGTAGGTAATTGGAGCGGATAATCGTGGTATTGCGGCCGGCATTGCCTGAACCTATCCAGCCTTTCTCGACCACCGCCACATTGGTAATGCCGTATACCTTGGCGAGATAGTGGGCGG
>DATCDX010000331.1:0-5155 GCA_036510475.1 Steroidobacteraceae bacterium | reverse complement strand
ATAGTGGCGCAGAAATAGCGCGCACAGCAGCGTCGCGATGTGCTGCCCGTCGCTGTCGGCATCCGCCAGAATGCAAATTTTGTGGTAACGCAGACCCGACAAATCGGTCGCGGCCGGATCGACGCCGATCGCAATGCTGATGTTGTGCACTTCCTGGGACTGCAGGATCTCGCCGGTGTCTGCTTCCCAAGTGTTCAAAATCTTGCCGCGCAGCGGCATGATGGCCTGCGTGACCCGATCGCGCGCCTGCTTGGCCGAGCCGCCGGCCGAATCGCCCTCGACCAAGAACAACTCGCCGCGCGCGGGATCCTGACTGACGCAGTCGGCGAGCTTGCCCGGTAGTGCAGGTCCGGCCACGATGCGCTTGCGTGCGATCTTCTGACTGTCCTTGAATCGCTGCTGTGCATTGGCTACGCCCAACATGGCGATTTTCTCGCCCTGGTCCGGGTGCTGATTGAGCCACAGGGCAAAGGCATCTTTGATCACGCCCTGCACGATGCCGGCGGACTCACGCGACGACAGCTTCTCCTTGGTCTGACCCGCGAACTGCGGCTCGCGCATTTTCATCGACAGCACGAAACTCACGCCGTCCCACACGTCCTCGGGCGCCAGCTTCAGGCCCCGCGGAACCAAATTTCGAAACTCGCAGAATTCCCGCACCGCGTCCGAGACGCCGGTCCGCAGACCATTGACGTGCGTGCCGCCTTCGACCGTGGGAATTAAATTGACGTAGCTCTCAGTGACGCTGTGTTCGGACTCGAGTATCCAGGCAAAAGCCCAATCGAGCGAACCACCGTCGATATCGCGCTTGCCATAAAAGGTTTCGGCCGGCAGCCATTCGCCCTTGCCCAGCTCCTCGGCGAGATATTGGTGCAGGCCGCCGGTGTAGAGCCATTCGTCCTCTTCGCCGGTCAATTCGTTGCTGAGGGTGACGCGCAGGTTCGGACACAACACCGCCTTGGCGCGCAGTATCTGCTTGAGTCTCGGAATCGCGAACTTATCGGTGTCGAAGTACTGCGGATCGGGCCAGAACCTTAAAGTGGTGCCGGTCTTCGACTTGGGGGTATCGCCCACCACCTCCAGCTTCGACCTCAGGCGCCCGCCCGCGAAGCCGATGTTGTACTCCTTGCCGCCGCGGCGCACCCAGCAATCCAGGTTCTTCGACAGCGCGTTGACCACCGACACGCCCACGCCATGCAGGCCGCCCGAATGCTGGTAAGTCTTGTCGTTGAATTTTCCGCCGGCGTGCAGGCGCGTTAAAATCAGCTCCACGCCGCTGATCTTTTCCTTCGGGTGGATGTCGACCGGCATGCCGCGGCCATCATCCTCGACCTGCAGCGATCCATCCTTGAACACGGTAACGCTGATGTTCTTGCAGTAGCCGGCCAGCGCCTCGTCGACGCTGTTGTCGACCACCTCGTGCGCGAGGTGATTCGGGCGCGTGGTGTCGGTGTACATGCCAGGGCGCCGGCGAACCGGGTCCAATCCGCTCAATACCTCGATATCGGAGGCCGTGTAAGACGATGCCATCAATTCCTCTTTAGGCGCTGCGCGCCACCTCTTTAGGCGCTGCGCGCCAACTTTCAACGGGGTCGAAGCGACCCCGGCTTTGGTTGTTCAAAGCCATGCCGTGCTCGCTGACGAGGGCGGCGGAGTCTAACATGCGAATCCGCCGCTATTCAGCTGGCAGGCCACCCATGATTCGGCTATCGTTCGAGCCATGGGAATTGCCAACGCTCAAAATCTGGTTCGCACCGTGCCGGTGCTGCCGCGCCCTTACGGCATTCGCGTCTGCCTCAAGGCCGGTGATCCGTTCACGAAACTGCTCGGCACCGATTGGCAAAAGACGCATTGGTTTTTTACCGCTGCCGATCGCGACCGGGTTCTCGAGGACATGTCGCGCAAGCACGAATACTCGCGGATCGGCGATCAGCCCGCATTGATATTCGAAAAAGTCGAAAACCTCGCCGAGAGCCGCAGCTTGTAGTTGACCGGTTGGTTGGTATTTGCCCGCCCTGGCGAATTCTCGTACCGCTCGACACCACGGCACAAAAGACACCCGAACTGCTCTCTTGCACGGTGATATACATCGGCCCAATGAGAACGGCCTGGGGAGATAAGAAGCTGGAAGGCGACTGCTCCCACCCCGTCGCCTTCCAGCTTCTTATCCCCCGACGCCCTGTCAACGGGTCAATATCACTGGGCCGAGGTCTAGTCGAAGCGCCTCCGAACATTCAAGGCCCGGGTCGCCCCGACCCCGTTGAAAGGTGGCGCGTAGCCCCTAAAAAGTGCGCCCCAGGAACAAATAATAAGCGCTGTCGCCATGCTGGTCGTAGCCCGTGCCCAGGTACACGGGCCCGAGGAAGGTATCGAACGCCAGAAATACGGAGCCGTCTTTGTGCGCGGACCCGAGACTCATGTCACCGCGATGCTCCCAGGTGTTGCCGACCTCGAATGACATGCCGAGATAGGCGGGAAACTCGAAAAAGCCCTCGCCGCCGCGGCCGATTTTGCGGAAATAGATGGTACGCGCGATCGCAAAGTGCGGGCCTATCAACGATTGCGGCGAGAGACCCGACAGGTTGAAAAATCCGCCCAAGGAATAGAAGTCCGGCAGTGCCGTGGGTTTGATAGCGCCATCCAGCGTGCTGCCCGCGGAAGTCCAGAATAAGAGAGTGTTGCGCCCCCTCGAGCGGGCCACGAGCCAGTCCGCTTGTACCCGATCCGAGGCGACGTCCGCGCCCAGGTCCGTGCGGTTGGCGTCCCATTGCAAGGTAAAGGTCTGTCCCTCGCGCGGGAAATGCACATTGTCGAGCTGATCGTAGCTGAACTTGAAAAAGAACTCGCCGTTGTTGTATTGATCTTCCACCAAGGACGGATCACCGAAGCGCACTCGCGCGGCGCCGTTGGTTCTATGGAATCCCGCGCGGATTTCGCCCCAGTTGCCGAGATTGCGTCCGATATCGAAATCGGCCTCCGCCTCGCGGTCGCGAAAATCGGCAACCTCCTGATTATTGCTGAAGATCGGCAGATCGCGCGCCTCGATGCGCGCGCTCGGCGCCACGAACCAGGTGCGCGACGCGTTGAGGGGCTGATAAAACTCGCTGACGATTTTCGGATCGCTGCCGATCTGCACATCGGTCAACAGCTCCGCGCCGAGTTCGTTGATTTCAGTCAGCACAAAGCGCGCGGCCGCGTTGTACTGGCTGTTGCCTTGGAAGTTGTCCTCCAAATTCAAACCAAAGCGCAGGTAATTCGGTCCCCAGGATTTGCGCCGCGCGCGTATTTCGAGCCCAGACTCCTCGTCGGCGCCCTGTCCCTGATCGGCCAGCGAGTAATCGAGTGTCTCAAAATTACCGAGACCGTACAGTTCCGTGATGCGGGCGCCGACTTGGGTTAAGTCGAGCGGCTTACCCACCAGCGGCTGCATTTCCGCCATGATGGTCTTCTCGTAGCGCTTGGATTGCGCGTCCACGCGGATGAACTTCACGGGCGGCAAGCCCGGCTCCCGCGCCACGCGCCGCACCAGGTAATCTCGATACGCCGCATCGCTGTCGCTCAAGGCGGCGAGTTTGGTGAGGACGCTGCGCGCCGCGTCCTCGCCCAGGCCGATCGTCTTATTCGCTATGGTGAAGTCGGTCGAGGTGGCCGAACCTAACTTGGGCTCGATCAAAATGTCCTGCGGTCCCAAGGTGGCGCGCTCACGGTCCTCCTCTTTGCGTACCAAAATAGCCAGCATCTGGTTGGAGATCGACAGCGCGGAGGTGAGTTCTTTGCGCGACTGCAGCGGAAAACTTACGTCGGACACGATGAGAATATCCGGGTGCATCGCCCGCGCCGCGTCGATGGGCAAGTTCTCAGCCAGACCGCCGTCCACCAACAGCCGGCCCTGCGATTCCACGGGGGCAAACACCCCGGGAGCCGACATGCTGGCGCGCATCGCGATGGCCAGATCGCCCTTATCCAGCACCACTGCACTGCCGGTCACCAAATCGGTCGCCACCGCGCGAAACGCGGTGGGCAGCAGGTCAAAGTCCGTGCTGTTGCTGAACGGCAGCGTCAGTTGGCGCAGCGTCTCCTGCAGCTTCTGTCCCTGTATGAAGCCCTTCGGCAGCAGAATCTCGCCGTGTTTGAGTCCCAACGGCAAACGTACCAGAAAATTCCGGTCGTCTTGTTTGCGCCTGAACGCCAGGTCGCGGCGTGGCGGCGCATCGCGAAACGCCTCCTGCCAGTCGACCGAGCGCATGGTGGTGTCGATCTCACGCGCCGACATGCCGCTGGCGTACAGGCCGCCGACGATGGCGCCCATGCTGGTGCCCGCAATGCAGTCGATGGGCACCTTGAGGTCTTCGAGGACTTTCAGAACGCCGATGTGCGCCATGCCGCGCGCGCCGCCGCCGGACAAGACCAGACAAATGCGCGGACGCAGTGGCGGGATATGCGCAGGCGGCTCGCCGGCGTAGGTGCCATTGGCGGCGTGGGCGTCGTTGGCAGCGTAGGTGCCGTTGGCAGCATGGGCGCCATCATTGGCGGCGCGGACGACATTGGCGGCGCATGCCGCTCCGGCCGCGACCAGCAACCAGGCCCATCCAAGCCGTAGAGTGAACTTCCCCATGTTGGGGAGGTAGTTTAGAGCACGACGTTGATTCTGGTAGCGGTAAAGGTATTGCTGGCCCGGTTGTACAAGCCGGTGGCCTCGAACCGCAGCGCCGGACTCGTGGTGGTAATCGAGGAACCCAGCTGCGTCGCGTAAGTGGCGAAGGTATTGAACATGCTGATCGCGGTGCTGGCCGTCGTGGTTGTCGTGGGATCGACGGTGGCGGCAGAGGTCACCGGGTTGCCGACGGCGAACAGCGGCAGGAACACTGCGGGCACGCCGGGGGCGCCGCTGGGTGGTGTTGCCGCGGGAACGATTTGCGGAGTCGCGGCGAGGGATTTTAAATCGACGCTTTCGGCGCCGATGCGGATTTCGCCGGAACTGTAATTCGCGTTACTGAGATCGATGGTCATGCCGGTGCCGGTCAACGTGGCGAACGGCGCGGCGGCACCGGCGGCGGTCCAATTGACGCGCAGACTCGCCGGCACGGTCGCTTCGGCGTCCACGGTGCTGGCGATGAAATCCGGCGGCGCCGCCCCGAACGGACTTGCGAAGCCA
>DATCDX010000330.1:0-7541 GCA_036510475.1 Steroidobacteraceae bacterium | reverse complement strand
TCGATCTCGACGCCTGTTGCACGCCGCCCCTCGAACACCACGCGGGTGACCAGCGCGCCGGTCGTAATCGTCAAATTTGGCCGTTGCCGCGCAGGATTCAAGTACGCCGTCACCCCGGATTCGCGCCGGCCATTGCGGATCGTCGCCTGGCGCGGCCCGAACCCTTCAGGATCGCCGCCGTTGAAATCGGCGCAGCGCGGCAACCTAAGCGTGTCGGTGGCCGCAAGAAAACGCCGGATCAACGGATTGGGCTTGGGAATGTCGATGACATTGACCGGGCCGCCCCGATGCCGCTGCGGCGTGTGCGCGGCTTCATAGTTCTCCAGCCGCTCGAAATAAGGCTTCAAGTCGGCATATGCCCAGCCGGGCTGCAGCCATTCATCGTATTCACGCGGATGGCCGCGGAAATACACCATGCCATTGATGGACGAACAACCGCCGAGCACCCGGCCGCGCGGCACCGGCAGCACGCGGTTGTCAACCGCACGTTGCGGTACCGTCTGGTAGCCCCAGGATTGGCGCGGATTGCCGATGGCTTTCGCCACCATCGCCGGCACGCGGATCGCCGGGTCATCATCCGGCGGCCCCGCTTCGATCAATGCGACGCTAATACCCGGGTCGATCGACAGCCGATTCGCCAGCACGCAGCCGGCGGTACCGGCGCCAACGATCACATAATCGAAGGAATCGCTCATCGCCTGCGGCGAGGGTGGCGCAGGCTCACACGCCGCCGCCGAACAGGGTCGCCACGTAATGACTATCCATGTATTCGCGAATGGCGAAAATCTTGCCCTCGCGCACGTCGATGCTCCACGCGTAGCGATTGTTGTAGGTACGGCCGTCGCGCAGCGTGCCCATACCACGCGATTCGCACATCACGGTGTCGCCGCTCGACACCATGCGATCGACCGTGGTCTTCGGATCGCCGGGCATGAACAGGCCGCGCACCGGCGCCAGAAACTCATCGACGATTTTATCGCGCGGCCCGTGAGTGCCGGCGCCAGGCACGCCCTCGACCATCGGCCGCCAGGTGGCATCCGGATGCAGTGTCCCCCGGATGGCCTCGAGTTCGCCGCTGCTCAAGATGCGAAAAAAATCGAGTACCAACTGTTCCTGTGGTGTGCACGCGGTCACCATGGGCACTTACCCCTGCTTTGCCTGATCGAGCTCGGCAAACGCCTCGCGCGCGATGCGCACACTGTCGATGCCGGCCGGCACGCCGCAATAAATAGCCACTTGCAACAGTACTTCGCGAATCTCATCGCGCGTCACCCCATTGTTGAGCGCCGCTTTGACGTGCAGCTTGAGCTCATACGGCCGGTTCAGCGCGCTGATCATCGCGATGTTGATGAGACTGCGGTCGCGCAACGCGAGCCCGGGCCGGCTCCATACATGACCCCAGCAATACTCGGTCGACAGCTCTTGCATCGGCATGCTGAATTCATCGGCGTTCGCCATCGAGCGCTCCACATACTCGGCGCCCAGCACCTGCTTGCGCAGCTTTAGTCCCTTGTCGAATCGATCCTGTCCCATTTCGTTACTCCTCTTTGCTGCCGATTTGGCAGCCCGCCCAGTTTTCCACCACCTTGATGAGATCCGTGCAATCCGCCGCCGCACCCTGCATCTGGTGGGTGATGGATAGCATCTGCCGCACGGCCGCGCCGACCACCATCGGCACCCCCAGCGCCTCGGCTTCATCGAGGCACAGCCGCACGTCCTTGAATGACAGTGCATTGGCAAACCCGAAATCGAATTTACGATTCAGCACATGCTGCGGAATCTTGTCCTGTGTCGCGCTGTTGCGTCCCGACGAAGCATTGAGTACTTCGAGCATCGCCGCCGGATCCACGCCGGCTTTGACCCCCATCGCCAAGGCCTCGGCGGCAATGGCGAGCGAGGCCGCCGACATCAGATTGTTGGCGAGCTTGACGGTCTGACCCAGACCCGGCTTTTCACCGAGTTCGTAGACCTTGCCCAACACCTCCAGCAGCGGTCGCACCCGTTGCATGGCCCTCGCAGGGCCTGAGGCCATGAGGGTGAGTTTGCCGGCGGCGGCCCCCTTCACGCCTCCCGACACCGGCGCGTCGATGGCGTCGATTCCGCGCGGCGCCAGCAGCGAAGCAATTGCTTGCGCCGCGGCGGGACCGGAGGTGGACAGATCGATGAAAACCTTGAGTGTGGCTGAATCGGCGATCAAGCGCGCAGTCTCGCGCGCATCGGCCGGACCGGGCACGCTCGCAAGCACCACAGTGCACAACGCCGCAGCATCCGCCACGGAGTTCGCGACCTTCGCACCCATGGCTGCCGCCGGTGCCATGGCCGATGCCACCGGATCGTAGATCGTAAGCTCGTGCCCGGCCGCGATCAGCCGCGCCACCATGCCCGAGCCCATACGCCCCACGCCGATGAAACCAATCTTTTCGCCCACGAGAGATCCTGCCTGGTCGGAAGCACTGAGTCTAACAGCCTGGCAGTGGACCGCATCAGCTGTGCGGATCGAGATCCACCCGCACTGTGTCGATGAGACCTGCGCGCGCCGCCGGGTAGCGCGACAGCACCAAAGGATCGTGACCCGGAATCACATGTTGGGGAGAACTCGCCAGTGCCTCGATGGTCGCAAAGGCATCGAGGTAGGCCGCAACGTTGTCGATGATCGGGAACGGTCGGCGCTCAAGCCAATTGGCGTAGAAATGCGCGGCGTCCGACGCCAGTACCACCCAGCCGCGCTGCGTATGGATACGCACGACCTGCAGGCCGCGCGTATGGCCGCCGACGCGGTGCAGGGTGATACCCGGAGCGAGTTCCGCAGTGCCGTCGTGATACATGATGCGTCCGGCAAACAGCTTGCCGACCATAGCCTGCACATCGGGCGCCGCATAAGGCGCACGCATGATGGCGTGGCACATCGCGCTGCCGGTGCAGAAAGCCATCTCCTCGGTCTGCAAGTGGTAGCGAGCCCGCGGAAACAGCTCGTGGTTGCCCGCGTGGTCGTAGTGCATATGACTGATGATGACGTCGGTCACCTGCGCGGGATCGACCGCTACGGCCGCGAGGCCCGCCTCGACGGGCTGCACCAGCCGGCGGCCGCGCGCGGCAGCGCTCGCCGCGTCGAATCCGGTGTCGAGTACGTACAAGACGCCGGGTCCGCGGATTGTCCAGACGTAGTAATCAAGCGGCATCGGACCGTCGTGCTCGTCACCGCCGAGAAAATTGTGGCTGGCCGAGCGCTCGAGATGGGCATAGCGGACCGCGCAGATTTCATAATTCGGCAGCATGGCGCTATGCTCGCGGGAACCGCTGCAACAAGCAACACTAGAATGAACACAAGCATGACGACCGTGGATATCGTTGCGGTGGGGTCGGGTCATAATGGTCTGATCGCCGCCGCCTATCTGGCGGCGGCCGGCAAGAAAGTACTGGTGCTCGAGCGCAATGCCTGGTTCGGCGGCGGCGTGGTCTCTCGCGAACTCACACTGCCGGGCTTCCGGCACGACCAGCATTCCATGAGCCACATTTTCATTCAGGCCAATCCGCTGCTGAAAAACGATGAGCTTCGCCTCAAGTCGCGCTATGGACTCGACTACATCTTCCCGGAAGTGCCGATGATGTCGGTGTTCGAGGATGGCAGCACGCTCAAACTGTATCGCGACCGGGAGAAATCGGCGGCCGAGATCGCGAAGTTCTCAAAGCATGATGCCGAAGCTTTTCGCCGGGTGTCGCTGCAGGCCGCCGCCTGGCTGCCGATGATCGCGGCTTCGCTCTATGCGCCGCCGGCTCCGCTCGGCGCCACCTACGCGATGTTCGACCAGAGCCGCGAGGGTCGCGAGTTATGGCGCGTCATGCAAATGAGCAGTCACGATCTGCTCTGTGATTTGTTTGAGCACGACAAGGTGCGCATGCATTTCGCGCGCGTCGCCGGCGAGAACCTGGTCTCTCCGGATGAAAAGGCCACGGCCATCGGCGTCTACGTGTTTCTAGGCTTTCTCGAAGCTTGCGGATTCGGGGTTGCGCGTGGCGGCGCGGGCAAATTGACCGACGCCCTCATCGCGTGCATCCGCGACCACGGCGGCGACGTCATCGCCAATGCCGACGTGGCGCGCATCAAGGTCGTCAACGGCCGCGCCAGCGGGGTCGAAACGGTCGACGGTCGCCACTTTGCGGCGAAAGATGCCGTGATCGGCGCCATTCATCCCCACCTGCTCGGTGGCATGATCGAGGCCATGGACCCCAAGGCGCGTGCCGACGCCGAGGCCACCCACATCACCCCGGCGGCTTGCATCACGGTACATGCCGCGCTCAGTGAACCGTTGCAGTTCCGTACGGGCGATACGGTCGACGCCGTCATGGTCGAGATGCTGCCGATGAGCTACGAAACCCTGCGGCGCGACTTCGATGAACTGCGCTACGGCCAATTCATGCCCACCCCGCTGCTGGGTCTCGGTTCCCTGTCGCAGTTCGACCCGAGCCGCGTTCCGCCGGGCAAAGCCATTCTCCATTTGTGGGACTATGTTCCCTACCAGCGCCCGGACGGGCGCAGCTGGGATGAATCGAAAAAAGAATACGCCGATCGCATGCTCAGGCATTTATCGATGTTCGTCGCGAACATTCCGGACTGCGTATTGCAGGTCCACATCGACAGCCCGGTTGACATGGAGCGTACCAGTCCAAGCTTTCGGCGCGGCGATCTGCACGGCATCGCCACGGCCACGTATCAGAGCGGCGCGCATCGCCCCACGCCGGAACTGGGTGGATACACGGTCCCGGGCCTCGAGCGCTTCTATCTGGTCGGCCCCTTCCAGCATCCCGGCGGCGGCGTGTTCGGCGCGGGGCGCGCCACGGCGATGAAAATGTTCGAAGCGCTCGGCATGGACTTCGAGAAACGAGGACGGGTTAAATGAAGCTGCACTCCACCGACGGCAGCGAACTGATGACCATCAGCGCGCTGGAGCGCGACGGCAACTCGCTGCTCATCAAGGGCAAGGTGTTCGGCGCGATGCCGATGAACGCGCGATTGAAGCCTGAAGCCGCGCGCGCGGCGCTGAAACTCTTGACACCGCGGCTCATCTTTTTTCTGCTGACGCTGCCGTTTCGCAAGAGCTGACAGCATTCCAACGCTGCGCTTAAGGACAACTGTGACGATAGCCCCATTCGACTACGTCATCGTCGGCGCAGGCACCGCCGGATGCGTACTCGCCGCGCGCCTGTCGGAAGACCGTCATACTCGCGTCTGCCTGATCGAAGCGGGCGGTCCGGCTACCCGTGCCATCATCCGGGTGCCGGCGCTGGTGGGCGCGGCCATCACGAATCGGGCGCTGACCTGGGGATTAACCACCCTGCCGCAGACGGCTCTCGACAGTCGCCGCATTCCGCTGCCGCGCGGCAAGGTGGTCGGCGGTTCCGGCTCGATCAACGGCATGGCCTATCACCGCGGGCACCCGAAGGACTACGACGATTGGGCGGCCGCCGGCAATACGGGCTGGAGCTGGGCTGACGTGCTGCCTTATTTTCGCTTGTCGGAAAACAATATCGACCGGCGCGACACCGGCGTTCACGGCATTGACGGACCCATCCATGTGACGTTCGTCTCGAAACCCAATCCTCTGAACCAGGCGTTTCTCGACGCCTTCGCAGCGGTCGGCGGCTATCGACCCTGCGATGATTTCACCGGACTCGATCCCGAAGGATATGGACTGCGTCAGGGCACGATTGATCGCGGCCGGCGCGATTCCAGCGCCCGCGCATTCCTGGTGCCGGCCCTCAGGCGCCCGAATCTCACGCTGCTCACCCGGGCCACGGTCACGGGCATTCGCATCGAGGCGGCCCGGGCCACGGGCGTGGATGTATCTGCCGCCAACGGACCCCGGTCGGTACCGGCATCGCGTGAGGTACTGCTGTGCGCCGGCGCGGTACACTCGCCGCAGCTCCTCATGCTGTCCGGCATCGGTCCGGCACGGCATTTGGAATCGTTGGGTATCCCGGTCAATGCGGAACTTACCGGCGTCGGCGCGAACTATCACGACCATCCGGCGCTGGCCGTTGCGCTTGAAATGCGCAATACCACCTCCTACGGACTATCGTGGCACACTTTGCCGCGCTCGTTATGCAACTTGGCGCAATATGCGCTCGCGCGCAGTGGACCGTTGGCGAGCAATGTGTTCGAGTCCACCGCCTTCATTCGCAGTTCCGCAGGCGCCGATCGCCCGGATATTCAGATCGCGTTTCAGCCGGCGCGCCGCAACCCGAACACCTTCCCGCTGCCCTTGGGCCATGGCTTCGCCATGAGCATCGTGAATCTCTACCCGCACAGCCGGGGCGAAGTGCGGCTCGCGAGCCGCGACCCGCGGGTTGCACCGCTGGTAAATCCAAATATCCTCATCGAGCCTGAAGATAGCGCGCCGCTGCTGCGCGGCCTGCATCTCGTCCGGCAACTGTGCGGTACGCCCGCCTTCGCACCCTACAGGGCCACGGAAGTGCGTCCGGGCCGCAGCGCGCGCAGCGATGCCGACTTGAAGGCTTATATGCGCCAGGCGGCCGGCACCGCCCACCATCCGGTGGGAAGCTGCCGCATGGGCATCGACGCCATGGCGGTCGTTGACCCCACATTGCGAGTCCGTGGCATCGATGCGCTACGGGTAGTGGACGGCGCGGTTTTTCCAGGTATTGTCGGCGGTAACACCAACGCACCCATCGTGATGGTGGCCGAAAAGGCCGCCGACTTGATCACGGGGCGCACCAACGGGGGTAGGCATGGCGGCTGAACACATTCGGCACTGGCGCGTCGGCGACGTCGACATCGCTCGCATTGTCGAAGTCTACGGCTTCGAAGATGACATCAGCATGCTGCTGCCCGACGCCACACCGCAATACGTGCAGCAGTTCGGCTGGCTACAGCCGCACTTCGCAACTCCCGACGGCCGGATGATCATTTCCTTCCAGTGCTTCGTGCTGCGCTCGATGGGCCGCACGGCCATGATCGACACCTGCATCGGCAATGACCGCAAGCGCGAGTTTGACGTGTTCTGCAATATGCAGAATACCTTTCTCGAGGACCTCCGCACCGCCGGTTTTCCAGCCGAACAAGTCACCGATGTGTTGTGCACCCATTTGCACTTCGATCATGTGGGCTGGAACACCCAGCGCATTGACGGCAATTGGGTACCGACCTTCCCCCAGGCGCGTTATCTATTCGGGCGTAGCGAATGGCAGCACTGGAAGCATTTGCGCGATACCGGCGGCTACCACCACATGGACCATTTAGTCGACTCAATCGACCCGATCCTCGCCGCCGGCTTGGAGCATTTCATCGACTCGGATTTCCGCCTCAACGATGAGGTCTCGATCTTTCCGACGCCGGGGCACACCCCCGGTCATGTCAGCGTGCTGATCGAGTCCCGCGGCGAGCGCGCCGTCATCACCGGCGATCTGATGCACAACCCGATCCAGATTGCCATCCCCGCCACGGAGGCGCGCTTCGACATGGATAAACCGCAGGCGGCGCGCACGCGCTGCGACTTCGTGCAGCGCTTCTGCGATTCCGACAC
>DATCDX010000329.1:0-4291 GCA_036510475.1 Steroidobacteraceae bacterium | reverse complement strand
TCTCGAAAGCACTGAGTTGCTGGACGCGCTGGTAACCGGCGTGTTCCTGCTGGACCCCGAGTTTCACGTCGAGTATTTGAACGCTGCCGCACAGACGTTGCTGGGCCTGGGCGCCAACCAAGTTCGGGGCCGGCGTGTGACGGAACTTACGCGCGGTGCGGAGAATCTGTTACCGCTTCTCGAACGGGCACGCACCGAGGGCGGCGTCGTGCAGCGCGAACTCGCGTGGCCGGGACCGGGAGCGGTGGATCGCATACTCGACTGCACGTTGACGCAAATGACCCTCGGGCAGAGCGGTTCGCGGCTGCTGCTGGAGATCGACGACATTACGCAGCATCGACGCCTGACCCGGGAAAACGCCCTGCTGGCGCAACTGGGGGGGAGCCGCTTGATGGTCCGCCAGCTGGCGCACGAAATCAAAAATCCTCTCGGTGGCTTGCGCGGCGCCGCGCAGCTGCTGGAGCGTGAGCTCTTGGACCCGGCGTTGCGGGAGTACACCCGCGTCATCATCAGCGAAGCGGACCGCCTGACGCACCTGCTCGATTCCATGCTGGGGCCGTTGCGTCCACCGGCGAAGCAACTTCTCAACGTGCACGAATTGCTGGAGCGCGTTTATCACCTGCTGCGCAGCGAAGCCTCGGCGGAAATCGCCATCGATCGCGACTACGACCCGAGCCTGCCGCCGCTCAACGTCGACCCGAACCACATCATTCAAGCCATGCTGAATCTGGGCCGCAACGCCATTCAGGCGCTGTCCGCCGGCGCCGGACAAAGCCCAAGCCCGAGGTTGACGTTGAGAACCCGCGCGGCCACCCATGCCAGCGTCGGCGTGCGGCCCCACAAACTGGTTGCCTCCATTCAGTTCGAGGACAACGGGCCGGGCGTCCCGCCTGACATTCGCGACACGATCTTCTATCCGTTGGTGTCCGGGCGTTCCGACGGCACGGGTCTGGGGTTGGGGATTGCGCAAGATCTCGTCAGCCGGCACGGCGGCCTGATCGAGTTCGACAGCGACCCGGGCAGAACCATTTTCGTGATTTCGTTACCGATGGACACCGCATGAACGCGAAGCCGCTGCACGTTTGGCTGGTCGATGACGACGCCTCCATTCGATGGGTGCTGGAGAAGGCATTGAAGGGCGGTGGCATGACCGCGAAAAGTTTCGATCATGCGGATGATGTCCTGACGGCGTTGCGCGCGAGCGCGCCCGATGTGCTGATGACCGACATTCGCATGCCCGGCCGCAGCGGCCTGGAACTGCTCAAGGAAATTCAAGCGTCGCGCCCGGGCTTGCCGGTGATCGTGATGACCGCGCACTCCGACTTGGATGCGGCGGTGGCGGCCTACCAAGGCGGCGCCTTTGAATACCTGCCCAAGCCCTTCGATATCGACAAGGCAGTGGAACTGGTGCGTCGCGCCGCGCAGCAAGCGACTTTCTCGACCGATGTCGAGGCCGCGCGGCGCAGTATCCCGGAATTGCTCGGTCAGGCCGCGGCGATGCAACAGGTGTTCCGTGCCATCGGCAGATTGTCGCGTTCGAGCATGACGGTGTTGATCACCGGCGAATCGGGCACCGGCAAGGAGCTGGTGGCGCGCGCCCTGCATCGTCACTGTCCGCGCGCCAACAAGGCCTTCGTCGCGCTCAACACGGCAGCCTTCACCGCGGATCTGTTGGAATCGGAACTGTTCGGTCATGAGAAGGGCGCGTTCACCGGCGCGGACGCACTGCGCCGCGGCCGCTTCGAGCAGGCGGATGGCGGCACGCTGTTCCTCGACGAAATCGGCGACATGTCCACGGCACTGCAGACGCGGCTGCTACGCGTGCTGGCGGAGGGGGAGTTCTACCGGGTCGGCGGTCAGACGCCTGTGAAAGTCAACGTGCGCGTCATCGCCGCGACCCATCAAGACTTGGAAGCGCGCGTGAGTTCCGGTCACTTTCGCGAAGACCTGCTGCACAGGCTCAACGTGATCCGCATCGAAATTCCGCCGCTGCGGGAGCGCCGCGAGGACATCCCCGAATTATTGCGCCACTACCTGGCGGTCGCCGGACAGGAACTCGGCGTCGAGCCAAAACTGCTGACCGTGCCGGCGGAAAGCACCCTGGTGGCATTCGACTGGCCGGGCAACGTGCGCCAGCTCGTGAACGCCTGCCGGCGCCTGACCGTGACCGCACCGGGACGCGAGCTTCGCGCCGAGGACATACCAGCCGATCTCGGTGGCGTGGCCTTAGGCCATGCGCCGAGCCACAATTGGATGGCGAAGCTGTCGCACTGGGCCGAGCAGGAATTGGAAGCGGGAACGCAGCGATTGCTGGATCAAACGGTGCCGGAAGTCGAGCGCATCTTGATTCGCGTCGCCTTGCGCAAGGCCGACGGCATGAAACAGGACGCGGCTAAACTCTTGGGTTGGGGGCGCAACACCCTGACACGCAAGATGAAGGAGCTGGGATTGGCGGACGGCGGCTAGTACCTCGGCACAATAATATTGACCGCTTCACAGGCGCTGGGGGAATAAGAAGCTGGAAGGCAACCAAGGAGAGCAGTTGCCTTCCAGCTTCTTATTCCCCCAGACCGTTGGCAATCGGCCGACGTACATCACCCTGGCAGACGTAGCAGTTCCGATGCCGTTGGCGCCGTGGTGTCGAGCGGTACGAGTATTCGCCGGGCAGGCTAAACCGCTGCCCGGCAACTGCTGCCCCGTTGCCGGGCAGCGGTTTAGCCTGCCGGGTGAATGCCAAACCAACCGGTCTATAATTGCGCATGGGCGCTTACCTGTTACATAAATTCGACGTGGTGCAACGGCTGTTGCTCGGCAATTCGCTGATGGATTGGCTGATCGCAGCGATCGTCGGCGTTGCCGTTTGGTCCGGCCTGTGGATCGTGCGCGGCCTGGTCGCATCGCGCTACAAGAAGTACTCCACGGGCCGGCACCCGCCGGCCATCCGGCTCATCGCCTACCTGATCGGCAATACCAAGCAGCTGTTCTTCTTGGGCGCGTCGCTGTACGCCGCGCAAGAAAGCCTGACGCTGCCGGACAAAATTCGCCACGGCCTGGTCGCCTTCGTCATGATCCTGATCTTGGTGCAGATCGGATTATGGGCGGGACGGGCGCTGCGCTTCTATTTGGAGTTGAAGGAGGCGGAACGCGGCGCGGACCAGGTATTCGCAGGCTCGCTCGACATCATCCGCTTTATCGCGCGCGTGCTGATTTGGTCGCTGTTGCTGCTGGTCGCGCTCGACAATCTCGGCGTCAACATCACGGCGCTGCTCGCGGGCTTGGGTGTGGGCGGCGTCGCGGTAGCCCTCGCTCTGCAAAATGTGCTGGGCGATTTGTTCGCCTCGCTGTCGATCGCCCTCGACAAGCCGTTCGTGGTCGGCGACAGCTTGGGGATAGACACGTTCACCGGCAAAGTCGAGCACATCGGCATCAAGACCACGCGCCTGCGCAGCGACACCGGCGAGCAAATCATCCTGTCGAACGCGGATATCTTGAAGAGCCGCGTGCGCAATTACGGCCGCGCCCAAGAATCACGCCTGCTGGCGACGATTCGCGTGACTTACGATACCGCGATCGACAAACTGCAGGCGATACCCAAACTGCTCGAAAGCATCGTGCGCGAACACCCGAAAGTGCGCTTCGAGCGTTGCCATTTGAAGACCCTCGGTGATACCGCGCTGCATTTCGAGCTGTCGTACTATGTGCAGGAACCCAGCCTCAATTCCCCGCTCGACCTGCAACAGGCCGTGAATTTCCGCATCATCGATGAGTTCCGGCGCATGGGCGTCGAATTCGCCTATTCGATGCCGCTGGTCATGCTCGATAGATCGGCGGCCGCGACCGGTAAGCAACAGGTTCCGACCTAAAAGAAGCGCCTGCGACGATGTTGCACGTAGCGCTGTTCGAACCGGAGATTCCGCCCAATACCGGCAACGTCATCCGCCTGTGCGCGAACACTGGCGCCACTTTGCACCTGATCAAGCCGCTGGGCTTTAAGCTGGATGACAAGAGTCTGCAGCGCTCGGGCCTCGATTACCACGACCTGACGGCCGTGAAAGTTCACGAGAATCTCGACGCCTGCCTTGCGGCACTCGCCGGCGCGAGGCTCTTCGTGGTGGAGACCGGGGGACGGCATCGCTACAGCGATATTCAATACCGCGCGGACGATGCCTTGCTGTTCGGACCCGAAACGCGCGGCTTGCCCGCCGCCGTGCAGGAGCGCGTCGGACGCGAGCAGTCGGTATACATTCCCATGCAACCGCAGAACCGCAGCGTGAATTTATCGAACGCCGTG
>DATCDX010000328.1:0-3321 GCA_036510475.1 Steroidobacteraceae bacterium | reverse complement strand
TGAGCTCGCTGTCACGCGATCCGCGCATCAAGCTCGCGCAGCCACTGCAGAGCTTTGCGACGCGTACCAGCTACAACGATCCTTACGTCGGACTGCAACGCGGCTTTCAACTAATGGATGTTGCCGACGCACATCCGTTGTCGCGAGGGGAGGGCGTCAAGGTAGCGATCATCGACACGGGTGCCGATATCAAGCACCCCGATTTACGCGGGACCATAGCGGCGGCCGCCAATTTCGTCGACAGCGACGATCAACAGTTTCAACGTGATCGCCACGGTACCGAAATGGCCGGTGTCATCGCCGCCGTTGCCAACAACCGTGAGGGCATCGTTGGTGTCGCACCCGGAGCCCGCCTGTTTATATTCAAGGCCTGCTGGCAAATCCGGGCGGGAGCCGACGCTGCTCGCTGCAATTCCTTCACGCTCGCGCGGGCACTGGTGGCCGCGTTCGATGCGCACGCGCAAATCGTCAACTTGAGCCTCGCGGGCCCGGAGGATCCATTGCTCGGCGATCTGATCCGAGAGGGACTGCGCCGTGGGATCGTGTTCGTCGGCGCCGCCGCTGTCGATCAACCATTGAGCAAAGCGACGCTGATGCATCAATCAGGTGTCATCGAAGTCGCCAGTGCCGAGAGTCATTCCGCGGGCGGGTCCGCGGTGTTCGCTCCAGGACATGAGATTTTGACCCTGTTGCCTGGCGGGCACTACGATTTCGCATCCGGTGACTCGATCGCTACTGCACAGGTCACGGGCGTCGTGGCGCTGATGCTGGCAAAGAATCGTGCGTTATCGGCGCAGGACGCGTACCAGTTATTGCGCAACACCAGCGTGCATTCCAGTACGGACGCTGGCAACAGCCAAAGAGTGGATGCCTGCGCGGCCGTGGTCGCCGTGGTGGGCCGGGGTTCTTGCAAGCAGGCCGTCGACATCGATACCGAACGCCGATTGGCTGAGGAACAGGATCATCACGTCGTCCTGCGATGAGACGCGCCTCAAGGCAACCCGCTACAGGCGCGCTACAGCAGGCGCGCTACAGGCGGTTTGGGCCGGGGCGCACGCTCAAGGCGGCGGGCTGGCCGGGTTCAAGGCGAGCCCCGCAAGGCGGCGTTCGTCGAAAATCACGAAGATGCCGCTGGTGATGACAATGCCGGCACCGATCACGAGGCCGGCGGACGGCGTGGCGGACCAAAAGATCCAGTCGATGGCGAAGGCCCACAATATGGAGGTGTACTCGAATGGGCCGACCACCGACGGCGGCGCATGTCGAAAAGCGTTCGTCAGCCACATTTGGCCGAGCGCGCCCGATACGCCGATGGCGATGAGCCAGACCCAGTCGCCCGATAAAATGGGGCGCCAGTCGCCGACCGCCAGCACTCCGCAGCCGATGCCCACCAGCAATAAGTACCAGAACACCATGGAGAGGTTGGTATTCCCCGGACTTAAAGTGCGCACCGTCAAGGCGCTCAGCGAATAGCAAACGGTGGCGAGAGCAGCGGCCAATGCCGCGATGACCGGGATGCTACCCTTGCTCCAGGGTTGCAAGATGACCAATACGCCACTCAAGCCGACAGCAATGGCGAGCCAGCGCGCGGCTGATACCCGCTCGCCGTGAATCGGCACGGAAAGGGCCGTCATCAACAGCGGCGCCGCCAGAAACAAGGAATACGTCTGCGACAGACTCAGGCGATGAACCGCGACCACGAAGCCACCCAGCATGCCGATTCCGAGTACGCCCCGTAGCAGGTGCAACGGCACGTTTCTCGGCAGCAATGTCGGCCATGACCGCTGCCAAGCAATCGGCGGCAACAGCAGCAACCACGACGAAAGGCAGCGCAAACACGAAATCTGCATCGGCCCATAGTGTTCGGACACGCGTTTCATCATGGAGTCCATGATGGAAAATACGAATATCCCCGAGATCATGGATACGATGCCGCGCAGCCTGTGTCGCGATTGTTCGCGGGCGGATAAATCTGGAATGAAGGCGGGTTGGCGGCTCAATGCGCTAGTATATCGGCCGCCGCGCACCTTCAGGGAATCCAATGCAGCCAACCCCTATGCAGATAACACCGATGCGGGATTTCGCGCTCGAAGTGTACTTCTCGAAGTGGGAATTCGCCGCCAAATACAATTTGACGGGATCGGACGGCCAAAACATGAAGCTTGCGGAGCTTCTCGCGCTGGCCAGTGCCGAAGACCGCGCGGCCTTTCAGGACATCGGCCTCGGCTACACCGAAACCTTCGGCGCGCCGGCGCTACGCGACGAGATCGCGAAGACCTACGACACCGTCACGGCGGAACATCTACTGTGCTTCGCGGGCGCGGAGGAGGCGATTTATGCGGCGATGCGCGTACTCCTAAATGTGGATGACCATGCCATCGTCATTACGCCGAATTACCAGGCCGCCGAGACGGTGCCGCTCAGCATTTGCGAGGTCAGCGGCGTGCCGCTGGACATCGAGCGCAACTGGGAACTCGACATGGACCTGTTGCGCGCCGCACTGCGCCCCAACACCAAGCTGATTTCGATCAACTTCCCCAATAACCCCACCGGCAAAATCCTCCCGCGCGCCACCTTCGACGCGCTCATTGAAGTCTGCCGCAGCCGCGGCATCTGGCTGTTCAGCGACGAAGTCTACCGGCTGATCGAACGCGATTCGTCGCTGCGTCTGCCCCAGGTCGTCGATGTCTATGAGCGCGGCGTGTCGCTCAACGTGATGTCAAAGGCCTATGGGCTCCCGGGACTTAGGATCGGTTGGCTGGCGTGCAAGGATCGCGAGACTTTGATCCGCTTCGAGCGCTACAAACATTTCCTGTCGATCTGCAACTCGGCGCCGTCCGAAGTGCTGGCGCGAATCGCGCTCAAGGCGCGCGATAAGATTCTGGAGAGGAACCGGGGAATCGTCCGCGACAATCTCGTCCTGCTGAATGCGTTTTTTGCCGACTACCGGCATCTGTTCGATTGGCGCGAACCGGACGGCGGCTGCGTCGGTTTCATCCGCTATAAAGGCAAGGAGGGGGTCGAGGAGTTCACGCGCCGGCTGGTCGAGGAATCGGGCGTACTGCTTCTGCCGTCGAGCGTCTACCGGTCGGCACTCGGTCCGGTGCCGGCCGACTGCCTACGCGTGGGATTCGGCCGGTTGCATGTGCCGAAAGGACTCCTGGCGCTGCGCCGGTGGCTGGAAAGTAAGCACTGATCGTGGGCGCCTTGACTCGAGCGAATCTGCAAATCGACCCTTCGGCCGGGGGGAGTGGTGTTTCTCCGTTTAAGTGGACAGTTTTTCTATACATATATAGAATACCCGTCTACTTACCGCTCTTT
>DATCDX010000327.1:0-2030 GCA_036510475.1 Steroidobacteraceae bacterium | reverse complement strand
TTCGTAGCGCGACGGCATCAGAAAAATATCGCTGCCGGCTTCGATCAAATGCGCCAGCGCTTCGTTGAACCCGACGCTGAACGCCACGCGACCGGGGAATCCCCGCACCAGCTCTTCGAAAAACGCCACATAGCGAGGATCGCCGCTGCCCAGTACCAGCAGACCGAAATCGCGCTCTTGCAACAGCGCCGGCAGGACATCGAACAACAGATCGATGCCCTTCTGCTCCGCCAACCGGCTCACCATGCCGATCAGCGGGCGCGACGCCGCCACCTTGAGGCCGGTAGCAGCGATCAGGTGTTCTTTGTTGGTGCGTTTGCCGCGCAAATCTCCCGGCGAGAAATGCGCCTTCAGATGCGGGTCGTGGCGCGGGTCCCATTCCCGATAATCGACCCCGTTCAAAATGCCGACGATGCGATCCTTGCGCGCCTGCAGCGCCGCCTGCAGACCCATGCCCAGCGGCCCGTCGCAAATTTCGCGCGCGTAGGTGGGGCTCACCGTCGTGACCCGGTCGGCAAATCGTATGCCGGTTTTCAATGCATTGATGACGCCCTGCGCCAGATCGTCCCGGTCCAGTTGCGCCACGGCGGATCCCAACCCGAGATCGGCCAGCGCGGCACTCGGCATTTTTCCCTGATAGCCGATGTTGTGAATCGTCAGCACCGACCGCGACCGCGCCAGCAATGGGTCGGCCGAATACACCGACTTCAGATACAACGGCAGGAACGCCGTGTGCCAGTCGTTGCAATGAAAAATGTCCGGCGCCCACTGCAACCGGCGGCAGCTCGCCACAGTTGCGCGCGTGAACAGCAAAAAACGCCGATGCTCGTCCGAGTCGTTGGTATAAAGGCCGGCGCGATCGAACAAGGCGGGGCAATCGACGAAGTACACCACGATGTCGGTGCCGGGGAAATTCGCCCACTGCAGCGAAAACGAATACTCCGTGTCGCCGATGGTCAACGGTACCCCTTGCACACTCGCCACGGGCTGCAACTCGGGGTGCGAACGCCGGACCGCGGCGTACAAAGGCATGAAGGCGTGAACTTCGTGACCCGCCAATCTCAAGTTCCGCACCAAAGCGCCCGCCACATCCGCCAGTCCGCCGGTTTTCGCGTACGGCATGATCTCTGAACTCAAGATACACAGCTTCAATGCGGGCATGGTCGACAGTTTAGCAAACGCGTCCGCGGCTCCGCGAGAAACCTGGTGCAGGCCATTGTCGAGTGTGGCAGGCTTCGGACTATGCGACACGCTGCTCGTACCAACACCGGACGCTATGTCAGCCGTTTGACCAGCGGCACGTTGGCGGTCGTGATGGCGGGTGGGCGGGGTGAGCGTCTCAAAGCACTCACGCAGAACCGCTGTAAGCCGGCGACTCCCTTCGGCGGCAAGTTCCGCATCATCGATTTCGTGCTGTCGAACTGCGTTAATTCCGGCATTCGCCAAATCGCCGTGTTGACCCAGTACAAGGCGCAATCCCTGATCCAGCACATTCAGCGCGGCTGGAGTTACTTGCGCGGGGAACTCGGCGAATTCGTGGAGTTGATTCCGGCGCAACAACAAGTAGGCGCGCATTGGTATCGCGGCACCGCCGACTCGGTGTACCAGAATCTTGAGTTCATCCGCTCGCACCATCCGACGCATGTGTTGATCCTGGCGGGCGATCACATTTATAAGATGGACTACGGTCCCATGATCGCCTATCACGAGCAATGCGAGTCCGACATCACCGTCGGAGTCGTCGACGTGCCGATCGAACGCGCTCATGAATTCGGCATCCTGACCACCGATGAGTCCAATCGCGTCGTCAAATTCGCGGAGAAACCGCAGAACCCGGATCCCATCCCCGGCCGCGGAGACTTGGCGCGCGCCTCCATGGGCATTTACGTGATCGCCATGGACCGCCTGGAGAGCCTGCTGGCCGACGATGCGGCCAATGAGTCCAGTAATCACGATTTCGGCAGGAACATCATTCCTCCCGCCATCGAGAGCATGAACGTATTCGCCTATCCCTTCCACAATGTCGAGAC
>DATCDX010000326.1:0-4507 GCA_036510475.1 Steroidobacteraceae bacterium | reverse complement strand
CAACGGCCGCTGCCGACTGCGGCGGTGGTCATGGGCGAATTGGCGGGACGCTCCGGCCTGTTGGCGTTACAGGGGGCGGCGTGAGCGAACCCCCGGCGGCGGCCGCTCGCGAGCGCTGGACCTACTTGGGGTTGGCCGCGTTGCTCGCCTTGGTCTGGCTGTCGTCGTGGGCGGCGCGGCCGCTGTTCAATCCCGACGAGGGGCGTTACGCGGAAATTCCGCGCGAGATGCTGAGCGGCGGCAACTGGGTCATCCCGCACTTGAACGGCTTGGCGTATATCGAGAAGCCGCCGCTGCAATACTGGGCCACGGCGTTGAGCTATCGGCTGCTGGGTGTGAGCCCCTTCGCCGCGCGGCTGTACACCGCGCTCACCGCGTTTGGCACGATCTTCGTGGTGTGGCTGGTAGCGCGCCGGCTGTGGGGCGCCTCGGCCGGTTGGCGGGCGGCGGCCGCGCTCTCCGGCATGTTGATGTTCGTGGTTCTGGGCCAGTTGTTGACGCTGGACATGAGCCTGACGTTTTACATGACATTGAGTGTGGCGGGATTTGTGCTGGCGCAGAGCGCGGGCCGGCGCGGCGCGGCGGCAGCGGCGTCGGCTGTAGGGGCGCGGGCTGCGCCGGGTACTGCGTCGGACGCTAAAAGTACCGCGGGACGCGGTTGGATGCTGCTGGCGTGGGCGGCGGCGGCCCTGGGCGTGCTCACCAAAGGCCTGGTGGCCGCGGTCCTACCGGCGGCGGTGCTGATTCTGTACAGCCTGTGGTCGCGCGACTTCGCGCCCTGGCGCCGGCTGTATGCGGCGTGGGGGTTGCCCTTATTCCTCGCGATCACCGTGCCATGGCACTGGCTGGCTGCGCAGCGGCTAACGGATTTCCTGCAGTTCTTCTTCGTGCACGAGCATTTCGCGCGTTATTTGACTCCCTCGGCCGATCGCGAAGAGCCCTGGTGGTACTTCGCCGGCGTGTTCTTGGCGGGCAGCGTGCCGTGGACCCTGTCGGTATTGCGGGTGCTGGTCAGCGGCTGGCGGCGGCGGCGGGCGGGGCCGGAGGATGCGGCGCAGGCGGGCGAATTCAAGCCAACGCTGTTCCTGTGGATTTGGGTGATTTTTGTCTGTGTGTTTTTTTCGCTCTCCGACTCGAAACTCATGCCCTATATTTTGCCCGCCATGCCGGCGCTGGCGCTGTTGATTGCGGCGCTGCCGGCCGCCGCGCTGCGGCGGGACTTTGTGCGGACGGCGGTGCTGACCGTGATCGCGGGTTTGGCACTGGGCGTGGCCAGCCTGAATTGGGCGGCCGTGATCGCATCGTCGGATCGCAGCCGGTATTTTTTGCCCTTAGGCAAGCCGCTGTTGCAGATCGCGGCGGTGCTCACCGTCTCGGGCGCCTTTGTGCTCGTGCAGCGCGCGCGTGACGAGGGCGTGGTCGACCTGCGCCTGCGCCTGCACGTGCGCGACGCGACTCGGGCGGGCGTCTTTCTGGGGGTGGGGTGGTGTCTCGCCTGGTTGCTGCTGATACGGGCGGCGGCGCTGGTGGCGCCGATCTACTCGGGCGTCGATCTCGCCAAGGCGCTGCCCACCGGCCAGCGCGATGCGCCTTTCTACAGCGTCGGTACTTACGATCAGTCGCTGACGTTTTATCTGCGGCGAACCGTCACTCTGGTGGCTTATCGTGGCGAGTTGGACTATGGGCTCAGGCGCAAGCCGGACGCCGAAATCACCAGCGTCCCTGAGTTTTTACGGCTATGGTCGGCGCAAACGCGCGCCTATGCGGTAATGGAGATGAGCATGTTCGACGATCTGAAGAGTCACGGTGTGCCCATGCGTGTGTTGGCCCGTGACGTCCAGCGGATACTGGTGGCGCGGCAATGAGCTGGATCACCTGGGCGTTGATCTTGACCGGCGTGGGCTTGAACGCGGCGGCGCAATTGCTGCTGAAACTGGCGACCCGGCCGCTGGCGCATTTCTCTGAATTCAACGCCGATGTCCTGGTCAGCAGTGTGCTGATCTTGGGCAAGAGCGTGCCGTTCTGGGCCGGCATGCTGTGTTATGCGACCAGTGTCTGCGTATGGCTGGCGGCGTTGTCCAAGGCGCCGGTGAGCACCGCCTATCCCATGCTGTCCTTAGGTTACGTGGTGGTCGCAGCAGTCTCCGTCATGTGGTTGGGCGAGACCTTGACGCCCGGCAAAGTGCTGGGGATCGCGCTGATTTGCGCGGGCGTGGTGCTGGTTTCCAGGAGTACGGTATGAAGCCCTTTCTGCCCTTTGCGCGTCCGTCGATCGATGCCGAGAGCATAGCGGCGGTCGCCGATGTGTTTCGCTCGGGGCAATTGGCCAGCGGTCCGCGCGTGCTGGCCTTCGAAGCAGCGCTCGCCGCCTATCTCGGCGGCAATCGACAGCTGCGCGTCATGACCTCGGCCACCGCCGGCCTCGAGATGGCGCTCGAAGTTGCGGGCGTCGGCGAGGGTGATGAAGTCATCGTTCCGGCCATGAGTTTCGCCGCCAGCGCGAACGTCATCGCGCGCCTACGCGCCAAGCCGGTGTTCGTCGACATCGATTTGCATACCCGCAATATTGACCTCAATCAGGTGCCCGCCGCCATTACGCCGCAGACGCGCGCTATCATGCCGGTGCACTTCTCCGGCCTGCCGGTGCCCATGGATGAACTCTACGCACTGGCCAAGGAGCATGGGCTGCGCGTGGTGGAAGATGCGGCGCATGCCATCGGTTCGCGCTATCGAGACCAGCCGATCGGCAGCTTCGGCGATCTGGTGGTGTTCAGCTTTCATCCGAACAAGAATATGACCACGATCGAGGGCGGCGCCATCAGCACCGGCGATGCCAAGGAGGCCGAGTTATTGGAGCAGTATCGTTTCCATGGCATCAAGCGCAACGTGGCGGGCGAGGTGGACGTCATGTTCCCGGGCGCGAAGAGTAACCTCACCGATGTGGCGGCACAGGTCGGCATCGATCAGTTGCGCCGCTTGGACGGATTCAACGCGCGGCGCCGCGTGCTCGCGAGCCGCTACTTCGAGGAACTCGACGGCTTCTCAGGAGCGGTGCTGCCGGCCCGCGGCGACGCCGGACACAGCTGGCATATGTTCCAGTTGCTGATCGATTTCGCAGCGCGCGGCATGACGCGGCCGGCGTTTCAAAAGCTCATGGCTGACCGCGGCATCGGCATCGGCGTGCACTATCCCAGCATACCCGGTCTCCAATATTACCGCGCCCAGGGCTATCGCGAGGAAGACACGCCGGTGGCGGCACGGGTCGGACGCGAGACGGTGACGCTGCCCCTGTTCCCGGCGATGAGCGATGACGATGTGGCGCGGGTGTGCGAGGAACTGCGGCAGGTACTGAGGTAGTTCCTCGAAACCGCTCTCCATTGCTCGATTGAGTGGGCACGATGACTACGCTGTGGACGCAAGGGGCATGCCAAGTTGCTGCAGCACCGACGGCCGCTTGCGAGCATAAATAGGACGGCGCAGACTGCTCTGCAACTCATCCCAGCTCCAAAGGAATCCTTGCCATGAAGCGTTTAATGATCCTCGCCCTGAGCAGCGTGGTATTGGCCGCACCGTCCTACGCGGCGTTGAAGACCGGCGCCCAAGCGCCTGATTTCACCACCGAGGCCACACTCGCAGGCCAGCCGTTCAAGTTCTCTCTCGCCGACGCGCTGAAACACGGCCCCGTCGTGCTGTATTTCTATCCGGCGGCGTTTACGCCGGGCTGTACCATCGAAGCGCATGACTTCGCCGAAGCCACCGCGAAATTCAAAGCCTTGGGCGCCACGGTCATCGGCGTGTCGCACGATCCGATCGAAAAGCTCAACAAGTTTTCCGTCAGCGAATGCCGCAACAAGTTTGCGGTGGCCTCCGATGCCGACCAAAGCATTTCCAAGTCCTACGACGCCATTCTCGCCAGCCACCCTGAGTATGCCAATCGCACGTCGTATGTGATCGCCCCAACGGGCAAGATCATTTACGAGTACACCGCCATGAATCCCGACAAGCATGTGGCGAACACCATGGCCGCCGTCGAGAAGTGGGATTCGCAGGTGAAGAAGGGGTCGTAGAGGGCAACTTCTTTTACGTCTCGCGAGCAGGTACGAGCGCATCGTGCTCGTTTGCGTGTGCAGGAAATCTTCGGTAACTCTTAACGAAGTCCGTAGGCGAGGCGCAGCGCGATTTGTTGCAGAGTCTCAACCAGCATATCGTCGTTGAGAGCGCGATGAAATTGAGGGTGTTCCGGCATCGCCTGTCGTCCACGCTCGTTGAGCGCGACGGCGGGAGCGTGTCCGTTCATCGATGAACCGTAGTAGATGCCCTGAATGTTCGGATAGGCATCGTACAACTCGCGTGCCCAAGCGCGAGCGCGGGAACGACGCCCGGAATGAATTGCCGTGGAAGCGCCCAGCTTCGTCGCAAATGTTCCGCGAAGATCGATGAGGGTCACCGCTTCGCGAAGCACGAAAACGACGAGTCCCGGGGCATTGCGAGTTCGGTCGATGCGCCG
>DATCDX010000325.1:0-2893 GCA_036510475.1 Steroidobacteraceae bacterium | reverse complement strand
GGCGGCAATCCGCGCGGTCAACACCTCTGACAGGCGCTGTTCGCCCGGCGCGTTCAAGGCGCACGCGAGCAGCAAAGCACGAGCATTGTCGTCTACACAATAGCCATGGGCTCGGTCCGGCACCGAACGGACGGCGTGTTGGAGCAATCCCGTATCGTCACACATCGACAGGAAATGCGTCAGACACATCTCGGGGACCACCCGATTAGCGTCGCCAGAAGTGACCATACTTGTCCGCTGTGTGTCACGTCGGTAACGTTCGACCGCGCGCGTGAATTCACCCATGTAGCGTTCAGCCGTGCGCGGCCAGGTCATGGAACGGCTGTAAGCATAGGCCTCGCGGCACAATCGCTGCCGGCGGCCGTCATCGGTCAGAATCGCCGCGATTGCGCGGCCAGTGGCAAACGAGTCGCCGAAGGGGACGAGAATTCCCCGGCCCTCCGCCAGCAGCTCCCGTGCGTGCCAATATGGAGTCGAGACGACCGCCTTGCCGACGCCAAAACTGTAAGCCAGGGTGCCCGAGGTCATCTGTGATTGATTCAAATAGGGGGTGACATACACATCACACATCGAGATGAAGTTCACCAGCGTGGCCCGGTCCACGAACTGATCGAGAAAGACCACCTGCTCTTCGATGCCCAGTTGCCGCGTTCGCTCGCGCAGACGATTCCGATAGGCTTCCCCCTCGCTTCGCACGAGATTGGGATGAGTGGCTCCGAGCACAATGTACACAGCGTCTGGCCGGCTGCGCAGGATATCCGGCATGGCATCGATCATGACCTCGATTCCCTTGTTCGGCGAGATCAGTCCGAAAGTCAGAATCACAGCGTGGCCGCCGAAGCCGCGAGCCAGCTTGGATTCGCTCGACTCAACAAAGTCACAGTCCGGAATGCCATGCGGAATAATCTGAATCTTATCCGGGCCCACGGCATATACGGTTTGCAGGAGTTCCCGGGCCTTCTCGGCCATCACGACCACGGTGGTCGAGACGTCCACAATTTCGCCCAATACGCGGCGCTGAATCGCAGTCGGCTCGGCGAGTACCGTATGGAGCGTCGTAACGATCGGCATGGCAAGGTCCGCCAGCAAAGTCAGGACGTGACTGCCCGCGTCACCGCCAAATATCCCGAATTCATGCTGTAGGGATACGACGTCAAATTGTCCGGCATTCAGAAATCTGGACGCCGCCTGATAGTCCTCCGGTTTCTGCTCGCGGATCTGCCGGCCAACCGATGCGGGATAGACGTAATCGTGACCTTCGTCGTTCATTGCTACGATGATGGTTTCCGGAGCCGCCTCGACCGACGCGACCGCCAACTGCAGATCGGTGGTAAATGTCGCAATTCCGCAGCGACGCGGGAGTGAATTGCCGATGAAGGCGACATGCAGCGGCGGATTCAGAAGCGCCTCATCGCCGCCTTGAATGAGGCGTATGTGGAGCGAAGGAGGTGTGCCGGGGCCATTGCCCAGTGATAACGCGGCGACGACGGAGTCGTCGGTGCGCCCGCGCACATAGCTGCAACCATTGATAACCCGTCGACAAGGGTTTATACCGGATATACGCGCTGACTCGTGCGTGCGGCGCCGTACATGTGGTTAGGGCTGCACGGCAACGGCGGAGATACGCAGATGCGATGTGTTGGAACGCGACCCCACAAAGGTCCCGACCTCAATGGAGGCTCAGGGAGCCACAGGATCGGCGGCGGCGACAACGACATCTCGGCAATGCTCAGCCCGGTGCTCATCCCGGAACAGACGGAGGCGCTGCGCGCGAGCGAGGAGCGCTACCGCACGCTGTTTGACTTGGGGCCCGTCGCGATTTACTCCTGCGATGTTGCGGGTGTCATTCAGCAATTCAACCGCCGCGCAGCGGAGCTTTGGGGTCGCGAGCCTGTCTTGGGGGACACCGACGAGCGTTTTTGCGGCTCGTTTAGATTGTTCCGTCCTGATGGCACCTGCATGCCGCATGCGCAATGCCCCATGGCCGAGGTGCTGAGCGGCGAGCGGGCGCAGGTGCGTGATGCGGAAGTGCTGATCGAGCGCCCCGATGGCTCGCGCGTCACGGTGGTCGTGAATATCCAGCCGCTGTTGAGCGCTGAAGGAGAAATCGCGGGCGCCATCAATTGCTTTTTCGACATCACCGAACGCAAGCGCACCGAGGAGCAGTCCCGCGAGTACATCGCCCGACTGGCCGACGCCGATCGCCGCAAGGGCGAGTTCATGGCGATGCTGGCGCACGAACTTCGCAATCCACTCGCCGCCATTCGCGCCGGGCTGCAAGTGCAGCGACTCGCGGGGACAGATGCGCAGGCCGCCCATGCCGTGACCGAACTCATGGAGCGGCAGGTCGGTCACCTGGTGGGTCTCGTCGATGACTTGCTGGACGTGAATCGGATCAGCCAGGGCAAGGTCCAGCTGCGCCGAGGGCGGGTTGAACTGGCGGTCATTGTGCGTGCCGCCGTCGAGACCGCGCGCTCGCTCATCGAGCGCAGGGGACAAGAACTCGTCCTCGCAGCGCCGTCCGAGCCAATCTGGTTGAGCGCGGACTCTCTGCGGCTGTCCCAGGTGGTGGGCAATCTGCTCAGCAACGCCTCCAAATTCACTGAGAACGGCGGCTGCATTCACCTCACCTTCGCACTACGGGGCGAAGAGGCCGAAATCCGGGTGCGCGATAACGGGGCAGGCATCGCCGCCGACCAGATTCCAATTGTCTTCGACATGTTCATGCAGGCCGAGGCGCCGATCGATCGCTCCGGTACCGGCTTGGGCATCGGTCTGGCGCTGGTGAAAAGCCTGGTGGAGCTGCACGGCGGTACGGTGGAAGCGCACAGCGCGGGCGTGGGTCATGGGAGTGAGTTCGTGGTGCGTCTGCCGATCACCCACGAGGCGGCGC
>DATCDX010000324.1:0-2274 GCA_036510475.1 Steroidobacteraceae bacterium | reverse complement strand
CCTGATTTTCGTGCGCCGCGACAGCGTTCGAGGGCTGACCACCGCCGCCATCGTCTGGCTCACGGCCGGGGTCGGCATGGCCTGCGGCGCCGGCCTGCCCATACTTGCCCTGGTGGTGACCGCGGGTCACTTCGTCATTGTATTCATATTTCCCTATGTTGCCGAGCGGCTGCCGAAATCCCGGTGGACACCTTCGTTGCTTCAGGTTTCCTATATTGACGGACGGGATATTTTGCGAGACGTGCTGGTGACCTGTACTCAGCACGATTTTGCCGTCAGCCGATTACAAGTCGAGCGCGCGCCACCGCTCGCCGATGAGCGGCACCCGGACCCATCGGACCCCAGTGCGGAGCCCGCGGCCAACCCGCATCCGCACGTTGATGACCGAAGCGTCACTGTTGTCCTGGAAGTCCAGGGGACCGGATCCGTATCGAAGCTGGCGGCAAAACTCGCCGACATCGAGGGCGTCGTTTCGGTCAACGCGGGGGATGTCAACGTCCTATCCGAGTAATTGAGCTACTCGAACTAATCGAGGTCAGGCGCGATGTCGTAGCTCTCGATTCGGCCGACCTTGCGCACCGCCGCCCGCACGTCGGAACGCGCTTTCAGGATTCGCCATCGGGACTTGATCACCGCTTCATGCGGCAACACGGGTGTCGGCGCGAAGTTCTGTATTGATAATAGCGCCTGCCGGCGTAGCTTGGGATCTTCGAGCCTTTCGATCAATAGCTGCGCCGCGTCGTTGTAGCGGGCTGCCTCGACCAGGCCGGATTCGTAGGTATTCATGTCGTCGGCACGATGCTCGCCGAGGTATGACAGGGAGCGCGCGATCTCGGGGGCATTTTTCAATTGCAATTCGGCGCTCAGCCGCACGCCTTCCAGTTGCATGCGTCCGTAGCGGTTCAAGTGGTCCACCGCCACTCGCGAGAGCGCGGTGAGCGCTTGATTGGGCTTGCCGAGATCACAGTTCATCGCGCCCAAGTTGATCCATTGACTCACGTTGCCGTCCGCCTGCGCCGGCAGCGCGGCGGCGGCCTGAAGCTGCTTCAAAGCCTCATCCCGGCGGCCCAGACCGATCAAGGCAAGAGCCCGATAGTCCAACACCCACACGTACTGCTTCGCCGCGTCATCGTAGGGCACAGGTCCCCCGGCCGCCGCCCGCACCCGGTCGATCACCGCATCCACGGTGCGCAGCATTTCCTTGTACCGCCGACGGCGGCGCAGCGCGTCGGCGAGGTCGTTCTCAAGATCCAGATTTCGCGGCGCTTTTTCCGACGCCGACGCCAGCACATGCACCTCGCGTTCAGCCGCCGCATCGACCGCAAAATGAGCGGGGTTGGCCGATACCACGGCGGCGAAGCGATCGTCGGCTCTCATGCCGATGAGATCGTAGGGATTGCGCACATGCTTGGAGACATCGATCGCCTCGTCGAGGAACCCCTTGTCGATGAGCAGCAGCGTCAAATCCCGCCACAGCGCGCTCGGCTCCAAGCCGCTGCGCAATGTCCAGCGCGCGCCATAGAACGCGCCGAGCAGTTGCAGCGTCTTGTCGGACGGATCGGGTAACTTAGCCGCCGCCTTTTCCAGCTCGAACGGCACCCAATCCTCTAAATCGGCAAGCCGTTCGGGCGCCACCTGCACCACGGTAACCAGGGTGGCGATTGCGGCGTCGATTTCCTGCAGCTGGCATTCGACCACGAAGCGCTCGAACCAATCACCGCCGCTCGCGCCCGGCATCGCAGTCAGGCGCACCCAGTAATCATGCGCCAACTGCTCGTGATGCAATCGCATCGCAACCCGCGCGGCGGTGGACAGCGCGCCGTGCCGCTCGTCATCCGAAAGTGCGTTGAAGAACGGCGCGTCGATGACCGTCGCCAGCGCCAGTTCCACCTGCGCGAACGATTGACCGTGCGTCAGTACCAGTGCGCGAGCGAGTGCCTGACGCTCGCTCGGTAGGTCGACGATACCGGGGGGCACTGGGGCCGCCTCGGGACGCGCGGCCTCTGCAGGCGCCGCTCCTGGGCGGGCGAGAGATCCAGCGGGGCGCGTCGTTTTGCCGGCGGTATTGAGCCGGTTTTGCGATGCACAGGAGACTAACGCGGCCGCGGCGAAGGCCAGTACCGTGAGGACATATCCGCGTCTCAAGCGTAAACGTCTCGAGCGTAAGCGTCTCAAGCGCGTCGCAACCCTTGCAGCGCCAGTTCGGCGATCGCCATGTCCTGCACCGCCACGCCGGTCAGGTCCGCGATACTGATGTCCTCATCACTCGAGCGC
>DATCDX010000323.1:0-12393 GCA_036510475.1 Steroidobacteraceae bacterium | reverse complement strand
CCTGAGTATTGCGAGTTCGAGCGGTCGTTCTTCCATCGGGCAATTCGCCGGCGCCTACCTTGAAACCCTATGATTTTGGCGGCGAATCGTATCATAGGCAGTGCCGGGTACGCCCACGCAATGGGTCACACAGTGCGGGTTCTAAACAAGAAGCCGATTCCAGCCGGGATCGGGCTGAAAGCGCTCGCCGTAGCGCTGCGCGAGATCGCTTAAGCGGGAGGTTATTGCGGCTACGCCTCTGCTTTTCGCATATTGAAGCGGTCCCCCTCGAAATGGCGCGAAGCCGGTCCCAAATATCGCGCCTGCGTCCAACAAATCGGCGTCTTCTATGATGCCCTCCCGTAGGCAGGCCACGGCTTCGTTGAGCAGGGGCAACATCAGCCGGTCTTCCAGATCCGCCGGCACCACCCCCTGCTGCGACTTAGGTCGCAGCGGCTTGCCGTCCGCCCAGGAATAAAAACCCTCGCCGCTCTTGCGGCCGAGCTTTTTCTGCTCCACCAATTTGCTTAAGATGTCGGGCACTTTGCGGTGAAACGCCTCCGCCAGCACCCGCCCTACGTGCAGGCACACGTCCAGTCCCACCACGTCGGCCAATTCGATCGGCCCCATGGGCATGCCGAATTGTCTTCCCGCTCGATCGATCACGATGGCCGCTATGCCGTCTTCCAAGGCGAACATGGCCTCGTTGATGTACGGCATCAGAATCCGGTTGATGACGAATCCCGGGGCGCTGTTGCAGGGCAGAGGCAGCTTATCGAGCCGGCGCGTGAATTGCAGGGCACTTTGCACGACCTGCGGTTGGGTGCCGGAGCCTTGTACTATTTCCACCAATTGCATCTGCGCCACCGGGTTGAAAAAATGGATGCCGACCAGCCGGCTCGGATCAGCCAGCTTTTCAGCCAGCATCTCGATCTTGATGCTGGACGTATTGGTCGCCAGGATCGCGCTCGCTTTGAGCCGAGGTTCGAGCTCCGCGTACAGCGCACGCTTGGCCTCGATATTCTCAAAAATAGCCTCGATGACGACGTCCGCATCGGGCACGCCCGCGCCATCGACATCCGCCCGCAGCCGCGCGAGCGCCTCGGCCGCGGCCGGCTGATTTTTTAGCTTTCTGTCGAAGAAGATCTTCGCGCGATCCAGCGCCGGTTGAATCAATTCCAGGGAGCGATCCTGCAAGGTCACCGTCATGCCGCGCAGCGCCGACCAGGCGGCAATGTCGCCGCCCATGACACCGGCGCCGATTACATGCACATGCTTGAATGCCGTCGGCGATTTTCCGCCCAAGGCCTTGAGCCGATCCTGCAGCATGAACACGCGCACCAGGTTGCGCGAGGTGGGCGTGCACATGAGAGCGCTGATGGAGCGCGCTTCCGCCTCATAACTCGCGGCAGTCGAGGCGCCATGGTGTTGCCAGAGATCGACGATGGCATAGGGCGCCGGGTAGTGTTCACGGCGCACGCTGTGACGCAAGGTGGAGGCGGTCTGCCTCGCGATGAATGGCCGCACCGCAGCCAAGTTCAACAGTTTGTCGACGAAGGGCGCGGTTGCCGGCCGCGGCCGGCGCAGCAACAGTGATTTGGCGCGTTGCGCGAGTTCGGCGGGCGGCACCAACTCATCGATCAAACCCACTTCGAGCGCGCGCTTAGCCTTGAAGGGTTTGCCCTTGAGCATGAGCTCGAGCGCGGGCCGCACACCGATGAGTTGCACGCTGCGCACCGTGCCGCCAAATCCCGGGTGCAGGCCGAGCAGTACTTCCGGCAGGCCTAGGGACAACTTGGTATCGTCGGCGCCGATTCGGTAGGTGCAGGCGAGCGCGAGTTCCAAGCCGCCGCCGAGGACGAAACCATGCAGCGCGGCGACGCTGGGGCAGGGCAGATCTTCGAGCTGTTGCAGAACAGCCTGTCCCGCGCGCACCAATTCGTAGCCCTGCTCGGGGGTGGCAATCTTCAAGAATTCCTTGATGTCGGCTCCCGCGACGAAGCCGCTGGCCTTCGAGGACAGGAGCACCACTCCGGCGGGCCGCATCTTGCTTAAGTCGGTGAGCTGCGTGGACAGATCGCGCAACACGGCGGCCGATAGCACATTCGCCGACGACCCCGGGGTGTCGCATGCCAACCAGGCGACGCGATCGGCGTCGGTTTTAACGGACCAGGTGCTGGTCGCAGCCATGACTACCTCGCTCGAGCGCTTAAGGCTCAAGCCGCTTGCAAAGTTCGCTCGTGAATCGTGAAATCGCAAATCAGCGGCAGATGATCGGACAGCTGAATGTCCGGTATCTCGAATCGGTTCACCTCGATCTGGGCGCTGTGCAGGATGAAATCAAGCTCTTTGCGGGGGCTGCGGCTGGGGTATGACGGCAGTCCCTGCGAGTTGGCACTGCGCAGGCCCGCGGCTTGCGTGAACAAGTAGATTTCATGATCGCCCCAGTAGGTATTGAAGTCCCCGGCCACGATCACGGGTTTGCGCGTCTTGCGCACCAGATCGTACAGATACCGCAGCTGGTACTGCCGGTGTCTGAACTTCAACGACAAATGCACCAGAAAAATCGCGATGTCGTCGAGTTCCAGTTCGATGATCAGGCGCTTGATGCCGGTGTCGAAATAATGGAATCGCTCGCCGCGCACGCGTGGCGCCGCCAGGAAGGCGTTCGATTGCTTGCGAACGATGGGCAACAGGTGGTTCATCGAGGCGACGCCGTACTTGCACTCGAACGTGGAGTAGTGGCCCAACGAGCGGGCGATGAAGTCCGCCTGATTGACCATCCCTGTGCGTATGGAGCCGGTATCGACTTCCACCAGGCCGACCACATCCGGATCCTGCTGCTTGATGAACTCGGTGATGCGCGTCAGCACGTGCCGACTGGAGCGAAGGTAGCCGGCGCCCGGCACAGGTAGGTGGAAGGCGGGCCCGGTTCCGGTGGCATATCGAATATTGTAAATCAGCAATCGCACCGGACCCATTGTATCGGCGTACAGTGTTTCGCGCATGACCATCGTCAAGCTACACTAGGCCTATGCCGACCCGCGTAAACCCCATTCGCCTGTTCGTCACCCATTTCTGGGAGGAAAACGACGATTACGTGCGCGTTTTCGAATATCTCGAGGCATCGGGAACTTTTTACTACCTTAATACCAGCCAGCCACAGGCGAAACGGCCGATCGACAAGGAGGCGCAGCGCGAAGACCTACGCCGGCAAATCGCTCCTTGTGAAGTCATCGTCGTGCTGCCGGCCGTGTACCGGATCGCGCCGGAACTCGTGCTGTTTCAGATGAACTTCGCCAAGGCGGCCGATAGACCGATCGTGGCCATGGAAAATTTTGGTTCGACGGAGCCGCTGCCGAAAGCCATCAAAGATCTCGCCGACGAAGTCAGTGCGTGGAACGAGCGCAGCTTGATCGATGCCCTGCGCCGTCAAGCGCGCCATCAGGAAACGACGCGCTGGGATACGATCGAATTCAAACTCGATTGACGCCGCGGCAATCAGCGGCCAGCGCGTTTAGTGGGTGGCGATCAGCGCCGGGACTTCTTCGTATTCAAGCGGGTCGCGCTCCACACTGCGCAATTGCACCACCGAGTTCGGACGATTCGCTGTGATCGTGGCCCGGCACGTCAGGCCGAAGATCTCGACGATGAGGGCGGCGCAGTCATCCGCTTCTTGATTCGACATCTTGCGCACGGTGGCGGCAACGGCATCTTCGCCGCGCAACGGTTGCACGCCCTGCATGCAGTGCATGACTTGGTGAAAGGATTCGCGAGCGTCGCTTGGTAACTGATCTTCAGGGAGCGAGGCCAAGTGGCGGCGGTAGGCGCATACCAGGCGCTGCTTGATCGGGGTGGAGCGCACCAGTTCAAGGGTGGCGAAATGCAAACATTCCCAGGCACTGGTCATGGAAGCCTCTTAACTTAACAAGGATTGAAACCTTAAAGTGGTTTCGAGGTTGCTGCCGTTTCGGGAGCCTTGCTAAATCAAGACTCTACGATCTGAATATACAAGACAATCACAGAAACGCAACGCTGATTTTGTCGAGACTGCGAGAGATTTCACAGCGCCGTTTCAGCGCGGGATTTCGAGGCTTTTCTAGAAACTTAGTTACGTTGCAGATGTAATCAGTTGAATAGTAGTTACAAACTCCGATTTTGCAGCAGGTTCGCCGGCACGCTTCGTATGACTTGCTAGTGAGCGGCACCGGCGCCGGCCGGCGCCGGCTTTCCCTTGACGGGCCGCGCCAACCAAACGACTCCGATCATGAGGAAAAACAGGATCGACGAAACCCAGAACAAATCGTTCGCGGCCAGTAAATGAGCCTCGACATCGATGCTGCGATTGATGGCCGCACCGGCCTGTTGCAGGGATAGGCCGGCGCTTTGCAAGATCCCGACGTACGACTGGGTGGCGAGGCTGTTGTTGTTGACATATTCCGTGAGCTGCGCGTGATGCAGGATTGCACGGTGGTCCCACATCGTGGTCGCGATGGACGTGCCGAAACTGCCGGAGACGATGCGCGCGAAGTTCGACAAGCCGGAGGCCGCGGGCACGCGTTCGGCAGGCAGACCCGACAGCACCAGGCTGACCAATGGTACGAAGAAGAATGCCATGGCGGCGCCCTGCACGATGATCGGCACGACCAAGAAGCCGAAATTGGCCTGCGTGTTGTAAGCGGTGCGCATGTAGAGTGAGATCGCGAAAATCAGGAAAGCCACGGTTGCCAATATGCGCGGATCGGTCTTGCCCACGCGGCGCCCGACCCAAGGCGACAGCAGCAGCGCCAGAATCCCCACCGGCGCGGTGAGCAGCCCGGCATCGGTGGCGGTGTAGTTCATGTACTGCTGCAGCCACAAGGGCAGTATCACGACGTTGCCGAAGAACACACCGTAGCCCAATGCGAAGGCCAGCGTGCCGGTCCAGAAGTTGCGGCGCCGGAACAATCGCAGGTCGACGACAGGATGGGGATTGTCCACCAGTTCCCAGACGATGAATACGCAAAACCCTATCGTGGCCACCACGGCGAGCGCGACGATGGTCGATGAGTTGAACCAGTCGAGTTCCTCGCCCTGGTCGAGCATGATCTGCAGCGCACTGACCCACAGCACCAACAGTCCCAAGCCGACGCCGTCGATCGGCAACCTGCGGCGCGGCGTTTCGCGCTTTCTGTAAACGCTCCAGGTCACAATCGCGGCGAAGACCCCGACCGGAATGTTGATGTAGAAAATCCACGGCCAGGAAATGTTGTCCGTTATCCAGCCTCCCAGCAGCGGTCCCATGACCGGCGCAACCAGCGTGGTCATGGCCCAGATGGCGAGCGCCGTGCCGGCCTTGGCCTTGCTAAAGCTCGACAGCAGTAATGCCTGCGACAGTGGAATCATGGGGCCCGCCACCGCGCCCTGCAGGACGCGAAATACGATCAGCTCCTGCAGGGATGTGGCCAGGCCGCAGAGCAGCGAGGCGATCGAGAACAATATGATGGATGCCGTGAACAGGCGCACGGCGCCGAAACGCTGGCTCAACCATCCGGTCAGCGGCACGGCGATGGCATTGGCGACGCCGAAAGAGGTAATCACCCAGGTGACCTGGGTCGTCGATACGCCGAGGTCGCCGCCGATGGATGATAGCGACACGTTCGCGATCGAAGTGTCGAGCACATTCATGAACGTCGCCAGCGCCAGAGAAAAGGCGCCGAGAATCTGCGCGGCGCCGGTCAGCGGCAGTGGGTCAGTCGCGGCCATGTCGCAGGCTTACATTGGTGAGCAGCGCCTATCCCAGTTCGCCGGCGGCGGACTTGCGCGTCGAGTGGTCCGCACCGATCAGCATGTACACGCCGGGAACCACGAACAGAGTAAAGAGCGTGCCGATTGCCAATCCCGTCGAAATCACCAGGCCAATGGCAAAGCGCGACGCGGCGCCGGCGCCGCCGGCGAAAACCAGCGGCAGCACGCCCAGCACCATGGCTGCGGTGGTCATGAGGATCGGGCGCAGGCGTACGCCGGTCGCGGCCAGGATCGCGGCGCGCTTGGACTTGCCGGTTTCTTGTTCCTTGTTCGCCACTTCGACGATCAGAATGCCGTGCTTGCTGATGAGCCCCATGAGGGTCACCAGCCCGACCTGCGTGTAGATGTTCAAGCTGGCGCCGCCGACGCCGATGGCAATGAAAATCAAGGCGCCGGCGATGGATAGCGGCACGGAGATCAGGATGACCAAAGGATCGCGGAAGCTCTCGAACAGGGCCGCGAGCGCCAGAAACACGACGATGATGGCAAAGCCGAAGGTCGCCATGACGCCGCCCGATTCCTTCACGAATTGCCGCGCCTGGCCGGCATAGTCCACCGAATAGCCCTGCGGCAGGGTGCGTGCGGCGAGGCCTTGAAGGTATTTCAACGCGTCGTCCAGCGACACGCCCGGCGACATGACCCCGGCGAGAGTGGCGGCGTTCAGCTGCTGAAAGTGATTGAGCGATTCCGGGACGGTTTCGCTGCGGATGGTCGCGATGGTGGACAGCGGGATCGGCACGCCGCCGATATTGGCGATCGGGTAGTTCTGCAATTGCTGAACGTTCAGGCGCGAGCTGCGCTGCACTTGCGGAATGACCTTGTAGGAGCGCGTGTCCATGCTGAAGTAGTTCACGTAACCGCCGCCCAGCAGGCTGCCGAGCGCGGTTCCCACCTGACTCATGGTCAATCCCAGCTGCGCCGCCTTGTCGCGGTCGATTTCGATGACCGACTGCGGTAGATCGTATTTCAGGTCGGTGTCGAGGAACATGAACATGCCGCTCTTGACCGCTTCGTCGAGGAAGGCATGTGATACGTTGTTCAGCCGCGCCGCGGGCTCCGTGGTCTTGATCTCGAATTGGATGGGCAGCCCGAACGCTCCGGGCAGCGACGGCGGTTGGAACACGACCATGCGTGAGCCGGCGACGCCGGCGAGCTGCTTTTGCAGCGCCTGTTGTATCTGAGTGGCATTCAACTTGCGCTGACTGCGCTCCGGCAGCGCCAGGCCGGCAATCGATTGGCCCGGCGCCTCGATCTGGAATACGTGTTGGGGATGCGCCACTTTGCTCGCCACATCGAACACCGCCGATGAATACAGCAGCTTTTGCTGCAACGTGGCGTTGGGTGCCGGGGTCCCCTGTACGAGAACGAAGCCCTGGTCCTCCTGCGGTGCCAGTTCACTCTTCGATGTGCTGTAAAGAAAGTAGATGCTGATGAGCACGATCAACACAAACAGCGCGGTGATGGGCGTGAAGCTCAAGCTGCGCTCGAGTTTGGCCAGGTACCAGGTGCGCAGCCTCTCGAAGCGCGCGTCGATGAAGTGGACCAGGCGCGACTCCCAATTGTCGCGGCCCGCGCGGTGCGGTTTGAGCAGCCGCGAACACATCATCGGCGACAGAGTCAGCGCGACCACCGCCGATACCGTGACCGCGGCCGCCAGAGTGAAGGCGAATTCCACGAACAGCGCGCCGGTAAGTCCGCCCTGAAAGCCGATGGGCACGAACACCGCCAGCAGCACGGCCGTCATGGCGACGATCGGGCCGGCCAATTCATGCGCCGCGAGACTGGCGGCGGCCATGGCGGCCATGCCGCCTTCGAGATGACGATTCACATTCTCCACCACGATGATCGCGTCATCGACGACCAAGCCGATGGCCAGCACCAACGCCAGCAGGGTCAATAAATTGATCGAGAATCCCAGCGCCAACATGATCGCCAGGGTGCCGATCAGCGACAGGGGAATCGCGACCACGGGGATCAGCACCGAGCGCGGTGAGCCCAAGAACGCGAAGATCACCAGAATCACGATGACCAGCGCTTCGATCAAGGTGCGCGCTACTTCGTGGATCGAGTCGGTGACGAACGTGGTGCTGTCGTAGATCACGGCGCCATGCAGTCCCTGCGGCAGCTGCGCCTGGATTTCCGGGAATATCGACCTGACGCTGGCGATGACCGTCAAGAGATTCGCGCTGGGCGCGATTTGGATGCCGATGAACACGCCGTTGCGGCCGTCAAACGCCGTTCGCGACTCGTAGCTGTCCGCGCCCAGCGTGACCTGCGCCACGTCGCGCAAACGGATGTTGCTGCCGTTGACCTGCTTGATGACCAGGGCCCGAAACTCCTCCAAGGAATGCAGGCTGGTGGTGGAGGTCAGCGTGATTTGCACCATCTGGCCCTTGGTATTGCCGACCGCGGAGATGTAGTCGTTATTGGCGAGCGCCGCCGAGACGTCGCTTGCGGTCAGGCCGTAGGCGGCGAGCTTCTTCGGGTCGAGCCACGCACGCAGGGAAAAGTACTGGCCGCCCAGGAGCTCGGCGGTCTGCACGCCCTCGACGGTTTGCAGCTTGGGCTGCACCACCCGCTGCAGGTAATCGGTGATCTGATTGCGTTCCAGCGAAGTACTCGAAAAACCGATATACATCGCGTCCGTGGTCTGGCCCACCTTGACGCTGATGACCGGCGGCTGGGAGCCTGCGGGGAGCTGGTTCAAGACCGAGTTGACCTTGATGTTGATCTCGGCCGCGGCTTTGGAGGTGTCGTAATTTTGCCGCAAATTCACCGTGATGGTGCTGACGCTGCTCTGGCTGCTCGACGTCATATAGTCGATGCCGTTCGCCTGCGCCACGGCCGATTCGATCGGCGTGGTGATGAATCCGGCGATGGAATCCGGATCCGCTCCCGGATAGGCCGTGCTGATGGTGACGATGCCGTTTTCGGTCTTCGGGTACTGCAGCACCTGCAGCGAACTATAGGAGCGCAGGCCGACGACGAGAATCGCCAGACTGACCACGCTCGAGAGAACGGGCCGGCGGATGAATATGTCGGTGAAGTTCAAGGGTTATCTCGCGATTACTCGTTCGGCGGCGTGGGGCTCGCGTCGTTGGCGGGCGTGATGCTGTTGTTGATGATCACGGCGGAGCCGTTGCGCAGTTTCATCTGCCCCGCGGTTACGATCACATCGCCAGCGGCGATGCCGCTCAGCACCGCGACCTGATCGCCGCGGGTTGCGCCCAGCTTCACGAAACGCTGCTCCACCACGGATTTGGATTTGCCCTGAGCGTCCGCGCCGCTCTTCTGCACGATGAACACGGTGTCGCCGTAGGCGTTGTAGGTGATCGCGGTCTGCGGCAGAGTGATTTGACTCGTCGCGTTGGCGCTGTCGATTTCCACATTGGCGTACATGCCGGGGACGAGCCGCCGGTCCGCGTTGCCGAACGACGCCCGCACCTGCACGTTGCGGCTCGCCAGATCGACCTTGGCGTTGATCGAGGCGATGGTGCCGCTGAAGTTTGCGCCGGGGTAGGTATCGACGGTCGCGGTGACCGCCTGGCCGACTTTGAGCGAGCTTAGTGCCTGCTGCGGCACGTAGAAATCGATCAGCATCGGATCGAGCGCCTGCAGCGTCACGACCGTGGTGCCGGCGCTCAAGTACTGGCCCTCGTCAACTTGCCGAATCCCGAGCTTGCCCGCGAACGGCGCCCTGATGATTTTTTCCTCGATCAGCGCCTGCTGCGCCGTCACTTGCGCGCGCGCCGATTTCAGGTTGCCTACATCGGTATCCACGACCGCCTGGCTGATGGCCTGCGCGGCGAACTGTTCCTGATCACGCTTGTAGGTTTGCCCGGCGAGCGCCGCGACGGCTTGCAACTGCGCGAGCTTCGCCGGGTCATCGTTGAGCTTGAGCCTGAGCAAGGCGGCCCCCGCGCGCACTTCACCGCCGGATTCGAATTCGATCTTGTCGACGACGCCGGCAATCTGTGGCGCCAGATCCGCGCCGCGCACGGCGCGCAAACTGCCGACCGCCTGCGTGCGCGTCTGCCAGCTGGTCGCGGCCGCGACGATGGTGGAGACGGTCTGCGGAGCGGTGGCGGCGGCGCCCATGAACTTCTTCGTCATTTTGCCGATGAAGGCCTGCCAGGCGAAAATGCCTCCCAGGATCACGGCGACCACCAGGACCAAGATCAGCAATGGCTTGATCATCGCCTTGAGCGGCGCGGTCTTGTTGTCGTCGACGTTTTCAGATTCCATAGTGCTCACAATTGCCCCTTGCAGCAGTCGACCGTGTTGGCAGCGATATCGGCGCGGTTCCACCATCCGCCGCCGAGCGCTTGAAAGAGCGCCGCCGTATCGGCATAGCGCTGCGCGCGCGCTTTGACGAGTGCGATGGCCGCCGTTTGCTGTGTCTGTTCAGCGCTCAGCACTTGCAGGTAGCTGGCGCCACCGCTCTTGTACTGCGCCTGTACCAGCGTCAGGCTCTGTGCCGCCACGCCCTCGGCCAGCAGCTGCGCCGCGAGCGCGTCCGCATCGGCTTGCAGCGCATACAGCGTATCCGATACGTTTTGAAAGGCGACAATGACCGTGGCCTTATAATTGGCGGCGGCTTCCTCGGCGGCGGCGACCGCGGCGCGGCGCTGATGGATCAGTTGACCGCCTTTGAAAATCGGCTGCGTCAGCGACGCCGCCAGACTCCATACCACCGATGCCGGCGAAAAAACATCGGCGAAGCGCGTGGCTTCACCGCCGTAACTGCCCGTCAGCGTGATCTGCGGCAAGAGATTGGCGGTGGCAACGCCTATCTGCGCCGTGGCCTGATGCAGCAACGCCGAGTATTGGCGCACGTCGGGCCGTTGCTCGACAAACTTCGAGGGCAGCGACACCGGCAGATCGGTGGGCAGAGTCAATGAGTCGAGATTGATTTCCGCGCCCGTGTAGTTGGACGGCAATGCACCCACATAGGTGGCGAGCAGGTTGCGCTCCTGAGCCAGTTGGCTGCGCAACGGCGGCAAGCCGGCCAGCGTACTTTGCAGCGTGGCTTGCTGCTGCAACACATCGGCGCGCGAGGCACCGCCGGCGGTAAGGCGGCGCTGTGTGATATCGAGCTGCTGTTGCTGCGAGTGGGCGATATCTTCGGTGGCTGCGACTTGCGCGCGCAGCGACGCTTCGGCAACCGCTGCCGTGACGATGTTGGCGGTGAGGCTCAAGTAGCTCGCCTCGAGCGAGAACTTCTGGTAGTCGGCCTGCGCTTGCAGCGCCTCGACTTGACGGCGCACGCCGCCGAAAGCGTCCAAGGTATACGAGACGTTGACCGAGGCGCTGTTGAGATCAAAAATGAAAGACTGCGGCGAGCCGAAGGCCGCGCCGGAGGCCTTCTGGCGCTGGCTTTGCACCGATCCCGATACGCTGGGGTAGTAGCTGCCGCGCTGTGCGGCGACGGTCTCGTTCGCCTGGCGCAAAGCGGCCTGCGCGGCTTCCAATGTCGGGCTATTGGCCAGCGCGCGCTCAATGAGCGCGTTGAGCTGCGTCGATTTAAATAAGGTCCACCACTGCCCGGGAATGTCCAATCCGTCGACGAAATGCTGCGCCTGGCCGCCCGGCAATGGCGCCGCCGCGGTGGCGGGTGGCAACTGGCCCTTGGGTAGGAACCCAGCGTCCTGTGGTGCCGCGGGTGCCTTGAAATTAGGCCCCACGGCGCAAGCCGCCAGGCCCAGCGCCACGGCCACGGCGCCGACGCTTAAGCCGCCGGTACGGAATATGGTTAATCGCTTAAAGAATTGGATCATGGGATAAATTGCTGGAGTTGGGCAACCGGCGCGCCGCGAGGCGCCAAACGGGTCATTTAAGGGCGAAAAAATGACAGGTGTCGTTTTACATTGCAAGAACTATTTACGGAATGGATATTCATTTGCTAAACTATATTCCATGGAATGGTTAGCATGCAAATAAATAATACAGGTTCGCAGTTCGACCTGCTCGAGGGGCACCTGTTGCGCCTCAGCGCGCGGATGCCCGATTTGCCGATTACCGGTATTTTGCTGTGCCGGCTTATGTCGCATATGGGCCGGGAAGTGACCGCGATGCTGGACCAGACCATTCGGCCGTTTGGACTGGCCGAGGCGGAATTTCGTGTGCTGACGACTCTGTTTTCGCAGCCCGAAGGGGTGGCGCACCCCAGTGACCTATGCGCACGCGCATCACAAAGCCCCGCCAATATGTCGCGCATCTGCGATGCTCTGGTGGGCCGTGAGCTCATCACCCGCGTCATGAGTGAGCGCGATCGACGGCGAATGGTCCTGCACATCACCGAGCAAGGCGAAGAATTGGTGCGCCGGCTGCTGCCGATGCTGTTCGCGCCGGTGCGCGAGATGCTGGGGGAGTTTCCGGAGGCGGAGCAGCGGCAGTTGATTGCACAGTTAAAGCGGCTCGGTGGAACGTTGGACAAGGTCGTGCGTCACGATCCGGAGCAGGCGGAATGAAGGTGTGGCCGTTCGCAGTGGCGCTGATCACGGTGTTCTGCGTCGCTTGCGCGGGGCTGCCGCCGAAGCCTAAGCCTGCGCAGCTGCCGGCGGCCGCGCCGCTTCAGGGCCTGGAGTTCACCGGCGGTGGTGAGTGGCCGGCGCAGGATTGGTGGAC
>DATCDX010000322.1:0-2577 GCA_036510475.1 Steroidobacteraceae bacterium | reverse complement strand
AGAAGCGCCGACATGTTGGCCGCGTTGGCCAGAGCATTGCGCTCACCGGCGAACATGGCGCCCAACTGGCCCTGCAGTTCGCGGTAGGCCGCGGCCTTCGGCAGGCCGGCAACGGACTTTGCGACATGCATTAAGAGATGTTACCCATGATATCGCTACCAAGCCAGCGTAGTCCTACACGCGATGTGGCCGGATGGCTACAGGAATCGCGGCCACGGGCAGCTAAGGTCCGGAGTTGTGCTGACCGATCACGACATGTATCTATTCCGCGAAGGCACGCACGGAGGGCTGCACGCCAAACTCGGCTGTCGCTTGTTGGACGGCGATGCCGGAGCCCACTTTGCCGTCTGGGCGCCGAATGCCGCCAGGGTGTCCGTGATCGGCGACTGGAACGGCTGGAATGCCGAACAAAGCCCGCTGGTGGTACGTCCGGACGATTCCGGCGTGTGGGAGGGCGACGTGCCCGCCGCGCGGCGCGGTCAGGCCTACAAGTACCGAATTTCATCGCGTATCGATGGCTTTGTGGTCGAGAAGGCTGATCCCTTCGCGTTGTTGTGCGAGCTGCCCCCGGCCACGGCTTCGCGGATATGGACGCTGGAGTACGAATGGAACGACGCGTCCTGGATGGCCGCGCGCGCGACACGTAATGGCCTTGACGCGCCGATGTCCATTTATGAATTGCACGTAGGATCGTGGCGCCGCAAGCAGGGTGGTTTCCTTAATTATCGGGAACTCGCGCATGCGCTGGCGGACTATATCGTCGAGCTGGGATTCACGCATGTCGAGCTCATGCCGATCACCGAGCATCCCTTCTATGGTTCATGGGGCTACCAAACCACCGGCTACTTCGCCCCCACGGCCCGTTACGGCACGCCGCAGGATCTGATGTACTTCGTCGATCACCTGCACCACCAAGGCATCGGCGTGATTCTCGACTGGGTACCTTCGCATTTTCCCACCGATGAGCACGGGCTGGTGTACTTCGACGGCACGCATCTGTTCGAGCACGCCGATCCACGCCAGGGCTTTCATCCCGAATGGAACTCGGCCATTTTCAACTTCGGCCGCCATGAAGTTCGCAGTTTTCTGCTGTCGTCCGCGTTGTTCTGGCTGGAGAAATATCACATCGACGGACTACGGGTCGACGGTGTGGCATCGATGCTCTATCTTGACTATGCCCGCAAGGAAGGCGAGTGGATCGCGAATCGCCATGGGGGCCGCGAGAACCTCGACGCCATCGAGTTTCTGCGCGCGCTGAACGTCGCCGTTTACCGTGACCATCCGGATGTCGCGATGATCGCGGAAGAGTCGACGGCGTGGCCCATGGTGTCGCGTCCGGTCGATGCGGGCGGCCTTGGATTCGGCCTGAAATGGAACATGGGCTGGATGCACGACACTCTGGCGTACATGAAGCAGGACCCGATCCATCGCCGGTATCATCACGGGGAACTGACCTTTTCGCTGATCTATGCCTTCAACGAAAATTTCGTGCTGCCGCTGTCGCACGATGAGGTGGTGTACGGCAAGGGATCGCTGATCGGCAAAATGCCGGGCGACGATTGGCAGATGTTCGCCAACCTGCGCGCGCTGTACGGCTACATGTGGGCGCATCCCGGCAAGAAACTACTGTTCATGGGCGGCGAATTCGCGCAGCGGCGCGAGTGGACACATGAGGGAGAACTAGAGTGGTGGGTATCCGAAATGCCGGAACATGCCGGTGTGCGGCGCCTGATCAGCGATTTGAACCGGATTTACCGGCGCGAGCCCGCCTTGCACCAGATCGATTTTTCACCCGAAGGCTTCGAGTGGATCGACGCGGACAATGCGGATGTGAGTGTCGTGGCATTCCTGCGCAAGTCCGCCGATGGGAGCGCGCCGCTCTTGGTGGTGTGCAACTTCACGCCGGTGCCACGGCGCAATTTTCTGGTCGGCGTGCCGCATCGCGGCACCTGGCGCGAAATTCTCAATACGGACGCGCGTGACTACGGCGGCTCCGGCTGGGGAAATCTGGGTGAAGTGGAGTCGGTGCCGGTAAGCGCGCACGGCCGCGTCGAGTCGCTCAACCTCAGCCTGCCACCGCTAGCCACCATCGTGTTGCGCTGGGACACCCATGGCTAGAGGGCCGCGCAAGCGGTCGAAGGCCGTCACACCGGTGACCGCAGCATCGGCAGCTGCGACACCGGCCACCGCGGCACCGGTAACCGCAGCGCCGGCATCCGCATCCGCGGCTATCGGTGCTACGGCGAGCGTTCGCGAGGGCCGGGCGCGCGCGGTGATCGACGCGGTCTCGCCGGTGGTCGACGGCGGGCGATTTGCGGCCAAGCGCATCGCCGGCGAACCTGTCGCCGTCGAAGCACATTGTTTCACTGACGGCCACGATAAGCTTCGTGTGGTTCTGACGTGGCGGCCTGTGACCGCGACCGTAACCGCGAGCGCGAGCGAAGGCCGCGAGGTCGAGATGAAGGCTGCGCCCAACGATGTCTGGACCGCCGAGTTCATCCCGCAGCTCCCGGGCCGCTATCGCTACACGGTGTCGGCGTGGGTGGACCATTTTGAATCGTGGCGACACGAACTCGA
>DATCDX010000321.1:0-2406 GCA_036510475.1 Steroidobacteraceae bacterium | reverse complement strand
GCAGCCATGCTGGCGCGCGCGCGCGAATTCTTCGCCGAGCGCGGCGTGCTTGAAGTCGAAACACCGATATTGAGCGCCGCCGCGGTCAGCGACCCGCAAATCGAATCGTTGACGACGCAGGTTAAGGGCGTCGAGGCGCGGCTCCACATGAGCACCTCGCCTGAGTACGCCATGAAACGGCTGCTGGCTGCGGGCAGCGGCGATATCTACCAAATCGGCAAGGCGTTCCGCGACGCCGAGCACGGCCGCTGGCACAATCCCGAATTCACACTGCTGGAATGGTATCGCCTGGGGTTCGACGATGACGACCTCATGACCGAGGTCGAGACACTGCTAGGCCGGCTGCTCCTGCCGCAAAGAATTCTCGCGCCGGCGCAACGCCTGAGCTACGCGGCGGCCTTGCAGCTTCATGCCGGCGTGGATGCGCACGGCGCGAGCGAACTCGAATTGACGGCGGCCGCACAGCGGCATGGCGTAGCGTGCGGCGCGCAACTTGATCGCGATGCCAAGCTGGATTTGCTGATGGGCCTCGTCGTCGGTCCGCGTTTAGGGCTGGAGGCTCCCTGCTTCGTCTATGATTATCCGGCGTCTCAGGCCGCGCTCGCGCGCTTGAAACCGGGACTACCGGCGGTGGCGGCGCGCTTCGAGCTGTACTTAGGGGGGCTGGAAATCGCCAACGGTTTTCATGAGCTGGCGAACCCCGAAGAACAACGCCGGCGTTTCACGCAGGATTTAAGCGTACGCGGCGCGCGCGGCCAAACTCAGCCGCCACTGGATGAGCACCTGATCGCGGCGTTGCGGGCCGGCATGCCCGACTGCGCCGGTGTGGCGCTGGGTTTCGATCGCTTGGTGGCAATCGCGCTCGGCGCGGGGCGGCTGGCGGATGCCATGGCGTTCACCATCGACAACGCGTGAGCAGCGGCGGCTAGCCTTTGCCGCGCGACAGGTACTCGCCCGTGCGGGTATCAATGCGCAGGATCTCGCCCTCGTTGATGAACAGCGGCACCCGCACCATGGCGCCGGTTTCGAGCTTCGCAGGCTTGGAGCCGCCGGTCGCGGTATCGCCACGGATGCCGGGATCGGTCTCGATCACCTTCAGTTCCATGTGCGCCGGCGGCGTCACTTGTAACGGCACGCCGTTCCACAATGTGACGACGCACGTCGTGCCGTCCTTCAGCCACTGGGCGCCCTCGCCCACTGCCGCCTTGGAGGCGGTGAGCTGCTCGAAGGTCTCAGGCTGCATGAAGTGGAAAAAATCTCCGTCGCTGTACAGGTACTGCATATCCGTATCGACCACGTCGGCGGCTTCCACGGTGTCGCCGGACTTCCAGGTGCGCTCGATGGTGCGGCCGGTTTTCAGGTTGCGTACCCTGACGCGGTTGAAAGCCTGACCCTTACCCGGCTTGACCATCTCGTTCTCGACGATGGCATACGGATCGCCGTCGATCAGGATCTTGATGCCGGCTTTGAATTCGTTCGTGCTGTAGTTCGCCATCGAAGGCCTCGCGTGGAAGGGCGCGTATCATAGCTGCAACCCAACGTTTAGCCAATTCCGGGCCAAAACATGGCCTAAGGCTAAGACGCCTGTCCCAGAATCGGCCAATTCCAGGTGTTACACTTTGCACCCATTTTGCGAGGGATTTCAGCCGTGACCGAACAGGGGGCCGTTCCGATGATCGTCATGACGAGGTCGCAGGACCACGTCGAGGCGATCAACAGCACGCTGCGTAAGGCCGGCCATCCGGTACATTGCACCTGGCTGCCCGATGCCCGCGATTTGGGCGATGCGCTGACTCAGATCAATCCGGAGATGTTGATCGCGTTCCTCGACGATCTCGGCGTCGACCTGGGCTCGATCATGAAGGTCAAGCAACTGAGCGCGCCGGAGATGCCGGTGCTGATCGTGCGCGACCAGGTCGATGAGGCGGCGATCGCGGATGCGATGCGCCAGGGCGCGCAAGACGTGGTCACCCTGGCCAACCGCAGCCGCCTGCAATCGGTGGCGACTCGCGAATTGCGTGCCTACCGCCTGGAACGGGTGCTGTCGACGACCCTGTCCTCGGCCCGTGAATATCGCGAACAGCTGCAACACTTTCTCGAGGGCTCGGCCGACGCCATCACGCATGTCCAGGAAGGCATCATCGTCGATGCGAACCACGCGTGGCTGGAATTATTCGGCTACTCCGGCGACGACGCGCTTACCGGCACGCCGCTCATGGATTTATTCGAACAGGAAACTCATCCCGCGCTCAAGGGCGCGCTGGTCGCCTGCTTGCAGGGCAAATGGACGGATCACGCCCTCAAGGTCCAGGCGCTGCTGTCGGACGGATCGAGTCTGGCGCTTGACCTGATCCTCACCAAGACCGACTATGAGAGTGAGCCGGCCATCCGCATCGAGATTTCGGC
>DATCDX010000320.1:0-3649 GCA_036510475.1 Steroidobacteraceae bacterium | reverse complement strand
TGATAGGCGATGCGTTTGACCAAATCCGCATGTTTCAGGACCAATTCCTGCTGCGGCACCTGGTCGACCGGAACGTGATCGTCCGCGATCGGCTTCGGGCCGCGCTTCTGTGTGTTTGAGTACTGTGTGCTTGCTCTCATTGCAATACCGTCGAAGGACCGATCCGGGCCCCCACCATTCGTTCGACAAAGAACTCCAGGTGACCTCGTGCCCCTTGGGGCACAGTCCACTTATCGGCCTTCAATGCCAGATTCTTGAGTCCAATGGACGAAATAGACGCAGGGTAAGCGTCGACGACGGCGGTTTGCCTTTGCACGGCACGCCTGAGGTAATCGTCAAACGGTACGGAACCGGCAAACTGCAGCGTGACATTGAGAAACCGGTCACAGACTCGCGAGATTTTTTGGAAAAGCTCGGGTCCTTCGCCTGATCGGCGCGTCTGGTTCGCCAGAATTTGGAAGCGCTGCACGCCGTGCTCGCGGCTCAACACCTTGATCAATGCATAGGCGTCGGTGATGGAGGCGGGTTCGTCGCACACCACCACCAGCACGTGATGTGCCGCCTGTGTGAAGGTCAGAACGCTGTCGTGCAATCCCGCCGCCGTGTCCACCACCAGGACTTCGACCCGGTGATATAGATCGCTGAACGCGCGGATGATGCCGGCGTGCTCCGCCTCCGACAGATTCGCCATGCGCTTCATGCCTGACGCGGCCGGCACGACCTGCAGTCCATGCGGCCCCGTGACGATGGCATCCTCCAGCGCGCACTCGCCCTTGATCACATGCCCCAAGTGGTAGCGGGTGTGCAGACCCAGTATCACGTCCACGTTCGCCAACCCCAAGTCGGCGTCGACCAACATGACGTCGCGCCCCTGTGCGGCGATCGCTACGGCGAGGTTGGCCGACACCGTGGTTTTGCCGACGCCTCCCTTGCCGCCGGTGACCGCGATGACCTTGACCGGGCGCGAGGCGTTGAGTTCGGCCAGCGCTTGCGCTTGAGCCGGCGACAATCGGGTATCACGCATGGGCATGTGCTCGTCCGAAGTTGCGGGCAAAGTAGCTTTCGTCGCGTACGAAAGCTTTGCGCTCCTTGAGTTTGAAAGCGGCGCGCACCAGCCAGATGCGCCGCTGATACGCCGCATGCAGATCCGCCGGCACCCGTTGCCCATCACACACATAAGCGATTTTCAATTTGTGGCGCAGCGTCGTCGACAACACCGCGCCCAAACTCGCCGCCTCATCCACCTTGGTCAGAATGCAAGCCATCGGAGTCACCCGCGCGAAGGCCTGCACGATCTCTTCCAGAGCGTGAGCCTCGCCCTGCGCCGGCAGCGCCAACAAAACCCGCGCGCGCGCGGCACCCAATTTAAGCGCCGCGAGCTGTTCCGTCAGACGCACATCGCGCGGCCCCATGCCGGCGGTGTCGATCAGAATCAGCTTCTTCGATTTAAGGCGCTCCAGCACCCGCGCCAAATCCTGGCCGCTGTTCGCCGCGTGCATCGGTGCGCCGAGAATGCGCGCGTAAGTCAGCAACTGCTCGCGGGCGCCTATTCGATAGCCATCGGTGCTGACCAGCGCCAGATCTTGGCTGCCGTGCTGCATGCACCAACGAGCCGCAAGCTTGGCAATGGTCGTGGTCTTGCCGGCGCCGGTGGGACCGACGACGGCCATGATCCCACCACTGACGCTGCCAAGATCGCTGACCACGGGCAGGTGCTTGACCAATAACGCCAGCGGAATATGCGATGGGTTGTCCAAACTGGTGCGCCGTGGCGTGAGCGCCGCCAGCTCCATGGCCACATCCGGTGCGATATCCATCGCCGACAGTTCTTCGAGAACCCGTGCCTGCAAAGGCTCGCGCAACCGCTTATCGCTCCAGGTCATGCCGGCGAGCCCGGTCTCCAGCACTTGACGCAGGTCCTGCAACTCGCGATGCATGGCCAGGTAGCCTAAGTCGCCTTGCACCGCTGACATCCGCGTTGGCGCGGGCGTCGCTGCCGGCGCGGCGCGGCTGCGCGATGACGGCGGCGGCGCTGTGGGTGCCGCTGCGGGCGTGAGCGCCAATTTCGCTGTCGGCGCCGGCGTCGCTGCGGGGACGGACGAAAATGTCGCTGTCCGCGTCGCTGCGGGTATGGCCGCCGATTGTGCTGTCGGCATCGCTGCGGGCGCGGTCATCGCTGTCGGCGCTGCTGTCCGCGTCACTGCAGGCGCTGTCGGGCGCTGCCGATTGGCGTCGACGAACAGCGCCTCGTCGTAGTCGACGGCCGCGATCACCTCGATACCGTCCTCCCCTCGGCGGCTGGAGAGGATTACCGCATCGGGTCCTTGCTCCGCGCGCACCAGCGCCAGAGCGGCCCGCATGCTCGCCGCCGAGTAACGTTTTATCTTCATGCCAACCTCCATGAATCAATCATATTCAGCGGCCGACCGCGGCTATCACGCGGATGCGGCGGTTTTCCGGGATCTCGTTATAGGACAGCACCGCCAGTGACGGGGTCGAATGGCGCATCAAGCGGGCGATCCATGGCCGAATTTTCGGCGCGACCAACAGCACCGCCGGCTCGCCCGCCGCTTCCTGGCGCCGCGTGCTGTCGGCCAGCGCCTGCTGCACCCGGTCGGCAAGCCCAGGCTCGAATCCCGGCGAGGCGTCGCCGCCTCCGCCCATCGAATCCTGCAATACTTGTTCCAGCGCGGGGTCGAGCGTGATGACGGGGAGTTCCTGGCGCAGTCCGCCGATGTTCTGCACGATGCTGCGCCCGAGCGCGACCCGCACCGCCGCCACCAGCGCCGGCGGGTCTTGTGTCTTCGGCGCGAATTCCGCCAGCGCCTCACAGATGGTGCGCAGATTGCGGATCGGCACGCGCTCCAACAGCAGACTCTGCAGCACCTTGACGACCACGCTCATCGGCAGCAGCTTCGGCACCAGATCTTCGACGAGTTTCGGCGCGCTCTTTCCCAACCGGTTGAGCAGCTGCTGCACTTCCTCATGACCCAAGAGCTCCTGCGCATGGGATTGCAACAGATGGCTCAGATGAGTGGCGATCACGCTGCCGGCATCCACCACCGTAAAGCCCAGCGCCTGCGCCTGCTCGCGCCGCGATTTTTCGATCCAGATCGCCTCCAAACCGAAAGCCGGGTCCTTGGTGGCGGAACCCGGCAGCGTCCCTGAAACCTGTCCCGGATTGATGGCGAGTTCCCGATCCGGGAACACCTCGGACTCGCCCACCGGCGCTCCGAGAATGGTGATGCGGTAAGAGTTCGGGCCGAGTTCCAAGTTGTCGCGAATGTGCACGGCCTGCACCAGGAAGCCGAGTTCCTCCGACAGTTTCTTGCGCACGCCCTTGATGCGGCCCATCAATTCGCCGCCCTGATTGCGATCCACCAGCGGAATCAGCCGATAGCCGACCTCGAGGCCGATCAGGTCAACGGGCTCTACATCATCCCAGGACAATTCCCGCTGCTCGGACGGGACCGTTGCCGCCGCCGCGGGAGCCGCCGCGACCGCCGCATCGGCCGCCTTGCGTTTGCTCATGGAATAGGCGCCGAAGGCACACAACGCGGCCATGCCGAGGAACACCACATTCGGCATTCCCGGAATGATGCCGAGCAGCGTCAAGATACCGCTGGTGACCGCGAGCGCTTTGGGCTGA
>DATCDX010000319.1:0-6517 GCA_036510475.1 Steroidobacteraceae bacterium | reverse complement strand
TGTGCGCCCCGGCAGTCGCGGCCGACTTTCGGCCCACGAGGCCAAACGCCGCGGCAGCACGCGACGCAGCGCGGCATCATCGAACAGAAACACACACAGCAACATGGTGAGCAGGTTGAAGAAATTGTAGTTGCCGGTCAGGGCGATCATGGTTTGCAGCAGGAGTAGTGAGCACGCGGCAACGGCCCGCATTCGCCGCGGCAAGAAGATCAAAAACACAGCGCCGAGTTCGATGACCAGTGCAGCCGCGGTTCCGCCCATGAGGGCCCAGTGTGGCAGTTGCGCGGCGTACCACGCGAGCGGAGTGGGCAGCGGCTGCGTCCAGAAGTGATATTCGAGAGCGGTTAAACCACGCCATGTGGGGTCGCCGGACAAAAGCTTGACGATGCCCGCCAGAAACAGGTAGCGAAACACCAGCCAACGGAACAGCCAGGGCACAATCCTCGATCCACCGCTAAGAAATATCGCCAGAAATCCCGCTTCGAGCAGCAGCGCGTCCCATTGGAAGCTCATGAAGTCCTGCCCGGCATAGACATAGGAAAGATAGAGCGCGAACAGTCCGACGAGTGCGGGACGCGTCCATCGATCCACGATGACGAGCAGCCCTAAGAACACCCCGATCACCGTACCGGCGACCAAGACGGTGTCGCTCGAGTTCACCCAGAACAGCGTCGGCAGCAATCGATACGCCGAGCCCCCGAAAGCCTGGTGTGCCGCCTCCAGGTAGTCGCCCACCGGTAGGATTCCGTCGCGGCCGATCAGTCCCCGGATCTGCACGGCGAGCGAGGCAAACGCGGCAACATAGATGGCGCCGAACAGCCGTAGGAAAACCCAGCTCACCAGCGTGTAGCGCTCCGCTTCGAGCTTGGGTCCCCAAAGAAATTTCGACAGCCCATTGAGCAGGCCGCGCCGTCGAGCGAGAAACGAGTAAGCCCATTCGCTTATCGCTGCGAAGCCGGGGAGCCGGGAATAACACCACCACCACGCTGCCCGTCCCGGCGCAAGGCGCAGAACACGGAATGCCGCCGCGGCGCCCGAATAGATCTGCCCTTCAGGCTCGATCAATTGGATGGCTCGCTGAAAAGCCTCCACAGGGATACTTGCAAAGTCCGCCGTGGCTGTTTGGTACGGGCGATAAACGACGCGCTCTGCGGTCAGCCCCCGCCAATAGTCCACCCAGTAGCGGCAGATGCCGCAGTCGCCGTCGTACACCAATGTGGCAGGCACTTGATTCATCGGCGGTCGCGATATTCCGTTTGACGATGCAGCCGTGTTGCCGCTATTGTATTGAATTATCTTTCTCATATATCAATATTTTATCAACCGGTTAGAGATTTATTCTCGTGTTGTTTATTGCCAATTGGGCGAGACCTTGTCTCCGCCGGGGCAAAACCCTGAAGCCCACGAAGCGATTGGACCTTGTACGGGGCTCGCACCATACTGGTAGACCCTTGCAGTGGAGTGCATAAGTTGAAGCGGAGTGCATAAGTGAATAAGCAGGTGATCCCCATCGCCCCCGCGGGCGCCAGCAAGCAGCGTAAACGCCAAGCCCCGAAGGGCCGCACGGTCAAACCCCAAGCCCTCGCCGAGATCGAGACCCTGATCGGCGCGTCGCTGCGCAAGGATCTGCTGATCGAGTATCTGCACCGCATCAACGATCGCTATGGTCAGTTGGGCGCTCCCCACTTAGCCGCCTTGGCGAAGCTCTTGGGTCTGGCGCAGACCGAAGTTTACGAGGTGGCGACGTTCTACCACCACTTCGACGTGGTCAAGGAAAGTCCGGACGGCAGCGTGCCGGCGCCCGTTGCTTTGACGGTGCGGGTCTGTGACGGATTGAGCTGTGAGATGGCCGGCGCCAAACAATTGCTGGAACGCCTGCCGGCGCTGCTGGGACGCGACGTGCGCGTGATCCCGGCGCCCTGCGTCGGACGCTGCGAACAGGCGCCGGTAGCCGTGGTGCATCAGAACCCGGTGCCGAACGCAACGCTCGACTCGGTTAACGCCGAAGTTCGGGCCGGGCACACCCAACACAATCCCGAACCCTACTTGGGCTTCGACGCCTATGTGGCCGAGGGCGGTTACACCGTGCTGCACGACTGCATGGAGCACCGGCGAGATCTGGAAAGCGTATTAAAGACCATGGAGGATTCCGGATTGCGCGGCCTGGGCGGCGCGGGCTTTCCGGCGGGACGCAAGTGGCGCATCGTACGCGCCGAAAAAGCGCCGCGGATCATGGCCGTCAACATCGACGAAGGCGAGCCCGGCACCTTCAAGGATCGCTGGTACCTGGAGCGCGACCCACATCGTTTTCTCGAGGGCATGCTGATCGCCGCCTGGGCGGTCGACATTTCCGCCATCTACATCTACCTGCGTGACGAGTACCACGGATGCCGCACGGTGCTCGAAACCGAACTCGCCAAATTACAGGCGGACCCGCCCGTATTGGGCCTGCCCAAGATCGAGCTGCGCCGCGGCGCCGGTGCCTACATCTGCGGCGAAGAATCCGCGATGATCGAGTCCATCGAAGGCAAGCGTGGCATGCCGCGCCTGCGGCCGCCCTACGTCGCGCAGGTCGGGCTGTTCGGGCGACCGACGCTGGAACATAACTTCGAGACACTTTACTGGGTGCGCGAGCTGCTCGAAAAAGGCGGCGCCTGGTTCGCATCACAGGGCCGCAACGGCCGCAAGGGACTGCGCAGCTTTTCGGTCTCAGGGCGCGTTAAGAATCCCGGCGTGAAGCTCGCGCCGGCCGGCCTCACCATCCGTGAGCTGATCGATGAATACTGCGGCGGCATGCAAGAAGGCCATGCGTTCTACGGCTACCTGCCGGGCGGCGCCTCCGGCGGCATTCTGCCGGCGTCGATGGGCGATCTGCCGCTGGACTTCGATACCCTGCAGCCCTATGGCTGCTTCATCGGCTCAGCGGCCGTGATCGTGCTCTCGAACCAGGACACGGCCAAGGATGCTGCGCGCAACATGATGCGCTTTTTCGAACATGAGTCCTGCGGCCAGTGCACGCCCTGCCGCGTGGGCACCGCCAAAGCGAATCTGCTGATCGTGAAGGACACGTGGGACCAGCCGCTGCTCGCCGAACTCTCGCAGGTCATGCGCGACGCCTCGATCTGCGGTCTTGGGCAGGCGGCGCCGAACCCGGTGGACTGCGTGGTGAAATATTTTCCGAACGAGATTGCTTGAGGATAGATCATGAATGCCATCACCCGTGCTGAGCGCGCGCAATTCGACACCCCGGTCGCCTTCACTCTCAATGGCCGCGAAGTCACGGGCGGCAGCACCGAGACGCTGCTTGAGATCGCGGCGCGCGAGGGCATCGACATCCCCCGCCTCTGCTACATGGCCGGCATGGATGCGGTGGGCAATTGCCGTTCTTGCATGGTCGAGATCAAGGGCGAGCGGGTGCTCGCCGCCTCCTGTTGCCGCACGCCGCAGGCCGGCATGCAGGTCACGACCGATAACGAACGCGCACGCAAGTCGCAGCAGATGGTGATCGAACTGCTGCAATCGGATATGCCGGAGAAGGAGTTCACGCTCCACAACGAAGTCGATGAATGGGCGGCAAAGCTCAAAGTCGGCAAGCCGCGCTTCGCGCCGCGGCCCCGGGTCGCACCCGATCTGACTCACGCCGGCATCGCCGTCAACTTGGATGCCTGCATCCAGTGCACGCGCTGCCTGCGCGCCTGCCGCGACGAGCAGGTCAACGATGTGATCGGCTTGGCGTTCCGCGGCCAGCAGGCGAAAATCGTATTCGATATGGACGACCCCATGGGCGCCTCCACCTGCGTCGGCTGCGGCGAGTGCGTACAGGCCTGCCCGACCGGCGCGCTGATGCCGGCCCGGGAAGTGGGTATGAGTGTGCCCGACAAATCGGTCAAATCGCTCTGCCCTTACTGCGGCGTGGGCTGCCAGTTGACTTTCCACATCAAGGACGACCGCATTCTCTACGTCGAGGGCCGCGACGGTCCGGCCAACCACAGCCGCCTGTGCGTCAAGGGCCGCTACGGCTTCGACTACTCGCGGCATCCACAACGCCTGACCGTGCCGCTGGTGCGCCGCGCGGACGCGCCCAAGCGCGGTGATTTCGTGATGGACCCGAACAACGTCATGCAGGTATTTCGCGAGGCGACTTGGGAAGAAGCTCTCTTAATCGGCGGCGGCACGCTGCGCAAACTGCGCGATACGCATGGGCCGAAGTCGCTCGCGGCTTTCGGTTCGGCCAAGGGCAGCAACGAAGAAGCCTATCTGTTCCAGAAGCTGGTGCGGTTGGGCTTCGGCAGCAACAACGTCGATCATTGCACGCGCCTTTGCCACGCCTCGAGCGTGGCGGCACTGCTCGAAGGCATAGGCTCGGGCGCGGTCAGCAACCCCGTGATGGATGTGACCAAGGCCGAAGTGGTGATCTTGATCGGCGCGAACCCAACCGTGAATCATCCGGTGGCCGCGAGCTGGCTCAAGAACGCGATGCGCAACGGCACCAAACTCATATTGATGGATCCGCGGCGTAGCGAGTTGGCACGGACCGCGTATCGCGTACTGCAATTCAAACCCGACACCGACGTGGCGCTGCTCAACGCCATGATGCATGTCATCGTCGAGGAAAATCTCGTCGACCCCAAGTTCATCGCCGACCGCACGCTGGGCTATGAGGCGCTGGCGCAGAACGTCAAGGGCTACAGCCCCGAATTGATGGAGCCGATTTGCGGCATTCCCGCCGAGACCATCCGTGAGGTGGCGCGGCTTTACGCCACCAGCCGCGGTTCCATGATTCTCTGGGGCATGGGCATCAGCCAGCACATTCACGGCACCGACAACGCGCGCTGCCTGATCGCACTGGCGCTGATGACCGGACAAATCGGCAAACCCGGCACGGGTCTGCACCCGTTGCGCGGGCAGAACAACGTACAGGGCGCATCGGATGCGGGCCTCATTCCGATGATGTATCCCGATTACCAAAAGGTGGATGACCCGAAGGCGCGGGAGAGATTCGCGAAGGCTTGGGGCGTGCCGGCCGCGCAGCTCGACGATCAGCCGGGCCTGACCGTGGTGGAAGTACTCAAGGGCATCATGGCCGGCCGCGTCAAGGGCATGTACATCATGGGCGAGAATCCGGCGATGAGCGACCCGGACGCTAGCCACGCGCGCGAGGCGCTGGCCAAACTGGAAATGCTGGTGGTGCAGGACATTTTCCTCACCGAGACCGCGTACCTTGCCGACGTGATTCTGCCGGCATCGGCCTTTCCGGAAAAGACCGGCACCTTCACCAACACCGACCGCTTCGTGCAGATGGGCCGGCGTGCCCTCAATCTCCCCGGACAGGCGCGCGAAGATCTGCAAATCATCATCGCCATGGCGCGCGAACTGGGCCAAGAATGGTCGTACGGCGAGGGCGACGCGGCAGCGGCGGCCGTCTTCGACGAAATGCGCCACACCATGCCGAGCATCGGCGGCATTACCTGGGAACGGCTGGAGGCCGAACACAGTGTGACCTATCCCTGCGAGAAGGAAGGCGATCCCGGCGACGCAGTGGTGTTCGTCGACTCCTTCCCCATGCCCACCGGCAAGGCGCGATTCGTGCCGGCGGACATCATCCCCGCCGACGAACGGCCGGACCACGAGTATCCGCTCGTGCTGATCACGGGCCGGCAGCTGGAACACTGGCACACGGGCAGCATGACGCGCCGCTCGGGCGTGCTCGATGCCATCGAACCGGATCCGGTGGCATCGCTGCATCCGCTGGATCTTGCCGCGCTCGGCGCCAAGCCCGGCGACTTGATCACCATCGCCTCACGCCGCGGCAGCGTCAGCCTGTACGCCCGTGAGGACGAAAGTTCGCCGCACGGCGCCGTGTTCGTCGCCTTCTGCTACTACGAGGCGGCGATTAACAAGCTCACCAACTCGGCGCTCGACCCGTTCGCCAAGATCCCCGAGTTCAAGTACTGCGCGGTACGCGTGACTCTGGGCGGCACCAAGCCGAAACAAATGAGTTACGGCGGTGGCCAAATCCTGGCCGCGGCCGAGGCCTGATCTGGGCGCCGCACAAGCGGCAACGCAGTGGGTGCGGCCGGCTGCCGCTGCGTCAGCGCGCTTCGTCGCTGCGTCAGCGCTCGCCGCCCTGCAACTGCGCGAGCTCGGAGAGCGTGTTGGCGTTGAAGAATTGGCTGGCGTCCTCGAACACCACCTGGGCACAGCGCTGCTGGCTGGCCCAGAAGCCGACGTTGCCTTGTCCGCTAATCACGTAGGCGGCCAGATTCTCCTGCAGCGAAGTTCGCAACAGGCTAAACACCGGCTGGCGGCGCGGCGAGCCGCCTTCGCGCGTAAACGCCGTCGCCATCTCGCTATCGCTGTCGCTGAGGGCGCTCGCGAGACGCTCCACCAAATCGAGCGGGAAGTTCGGCGTGTCGCAGGGCACCGTCGCCAGGTACGGGGTTTTGCAGTGCTTAAGGCCGGCGAGCATGCCGGCGAGCGGTCCCGCATAATCCGGAATCTCATCGGGCCAGACCGG
>DATCDX010000318.1:0-5389 GCA_036510475.1 Steroidobacteraceae bacterium | reverse complement strand
ATCCAGCGTGCCTCCAGCGCCTCGATCGAGTTCGGATCCGAAGCCGGCGCGCTCGCCGTCCGCGCAGCGGCGATTTCCGCGATGCGCCGTTCGATCTGTTCGAGCTCACGCCGCAGCTTGCTGAGGCGGTCGCGGACAGGCCGCGCCTCGACGTCGCGCGGCGCTGCCTTTTTCCCTCGCGCAGCGGCGCCGCGTGATTTCAGCCATTGCTGATAGTCGTCCAAGTCGCCGTCGAACACTTTGAGTTTGCCGTCAGCGACCAGCCATAGCGTGTCGGCGACCGTCTTGATCAGATAGCGATCGTGCGAGACCACCACCAAGCCGCCCTCGAAACTTTGCAGCGCCAGAGTAAGCGCGTGCCGCATGTCAATGTCGAGGTGATTCGTGGGTTCATCCAGCAGCAATAAGTTCGGACGCCGTGCCACCAACAAGGCCAGCGTCAGGCGTGCTTTTTCGCCGCCGGAAAAGCGGCTGACCGGACCGAACGCGCGGTCGCCTTCGAAGCCGAACCGGCCTAGATGATCGCGCACACGCTGCTCGTCGCCTGCCGCGTAGTCCGGTCCACCGCGGTTGCGAACATGCCAAAAGGCGTCGCAGTCGGGTTTCAGCTGTTCTAGTTGCTGCTGCGCGAAGTAACCGACGGCAAGATCGGCGGCGGCGGTGCGTTTGCCCGAAAGCGGTGGCGCTTCGCCCGCCAGCAGTTGGGTCACGGTTGATTTCCCCGCGCCGTTCGGCCCGAGCAGAGCGATTCGATCCTCGGGTCCGATCGACACGTTGATGCCGCTGACGACGCTCACGCCTGAGTAGCCGCAGGCGCCGTCCTCCACGGTCACCAGCGGGCGCGGCGTCTTCAATGGCTGCGCAAACTCGAATTCGAACGGACTATCGACATGCGCCGGAACGATCCGCTCCATACGCTGCAACATCTTCAAACGGCTTTGTGCCTGCCGCGACTTGCTGGCCTTGGCGCGAAAGCGCGTCACGAAAGAAGTGATTTCCGCGACGCGGTGTACTTGGCGCGTTTGCAGGGCCTGCTGCAACGCCAGCTCCTCGGTGCGCTTTTGCTCGAACTGCGAGTAGTTGCCGGCGTAGGCGCGCATGCTTCGATTTTCGATGTGCAACACGCGATCGATGATGGTGTCGAGGAATTCGCGGTCGTGCGAAATCATCAGCAGCGTCCCGCGAAACGAGGTCAGCCAGTCTTCCAGCCAGATGATGGCATCGAGATCCAAGTGATTGGTGGGCTCATCCAGCAACAGCAGATCGGCGCGCGAGCTTAAGCCGCGGGCCATGGCGAGGCGCACCCGCCAGCCGCCGGAAAATTCGGCGACTGGGCGCTCATGGTCCGAGGCCTTGAACCCCAGTCCATGCATGATGGCGGCGGCGCGCGCCCGGGCGCGGTAGCCGTCGATCGCCTGTAGCGAGCCATGCGCCTCGGCGAGTTCCACCGCCGCGTCGCGGCGCTCGGCATCTTCGATCGCCGCAAGCACATGGCGCAGCCCGGTGTCGCCGTCCAAGACGAATTCGATCGCCGCCCTTGAGGTTGCCGCGACCTCCTGTTCCACATAGGCAATCAGCAAACCGGCAGGCCGCTCGATGTCGCCGCGATCCGGGCCAAGCTCGCCGCGAACCGCGGCGAATAGACTCGATTTACCGGAGCCGTTGGCACCGGTGATCCCGACCTTGTCGCCGCGGAAGATGGTGAAGTTGACCTGCTCGACGAGCGGTTCAGGACCGCGCCGCAGGGTCAGATCCCGAGCAGATAACATAGCCCGCTATTCTAACCGCGCGCGAGGGGTCTTGCGCGAGACGGTCCGGCTATGAAGATAGCCGGATCGGCCGCAGTACGGTGGGGGCGCACAGAACGTCGTGGTGGGCAGCCCCGTACGCTTGGGCGGACATGATTGCCAGCAATTTTTTCGCTTCCATGGGATCGCCGAACAAGCGCCCCTGGGCATAGTAGCAGCCGTGCTTGCGCAGGAACTCCAGCTGTTCGGCGGTTTCGACGCCTTCCGCGATGACTTCGAGATCCAGGCTCTTGCCCATGTCGATGATGGTGCGGACGATGGCGGCGTCGTTCGAGTCCACTGCCACATCGCGCACGAACGACTGGTCGATTTTCAGTGTGCCTATCGGGAACTGTTGCAGCGCCGATAGTGAAGAATAGCCGGTGCCGAAATCGTCGATGGCCAGGTGCAAACCCATGGCATACAGCTCGTTCAGCAGCCCGATAGTGCGTATCGGATCCGTCATCAAAGTGGTTTCCGTGACTTCCAACTCGAAGCACGAGGGCGAGACGTCGTTCTTACGGAACACGCCGCGGCAGCGGGCGATGAAGCTCGCTTGTTTGAGCTGGCGCAGTGAAAGGTTGATTGCGATCCGTCCCGGCGTCGGCACGGTCTTTTGCCACTCGTGGTAGTCGGCGCACACGCGGTTCAGGACCCACTCGCCGATGTCCAATATCAGGCTGGTCTCTTCGGCCAGCGGAATGAAGTGCGAGGGAGAAATGTCACCATGGCCGGGCAGGCGCCAGCGCAGCAACGCCTCCGCGCCCACCACGCGCCCATCGCGCAAATCCACCTTGGATTGGTACAGGATCACCAATTCGTCGCGTTCCAGGGCGCGGCGCAGCTTACTCTTCAGCATCAATCGTTCGACCGCCGCGGCGTTCATCTCGGGTACGTAGAACGCGCAGGAATTGCCGCCGTTCTGTTTCGAGTGATACATGGCCGCGTCGGCATTGCGGATCAAATCGATGACATTCTCCGCGTCATAAGGGCAGATGGCGATGCCGACGCTGGCAGTCAAATAGACTTCTTGCTGGTTCACATAGAACGTGCGGCTGATTTCATCCAGCAGCGTGCGCGCCAGGGTGCCTAAGCTCGCGCGATTGTCCACATCGGCCGGCAGATCATCGATGAACATTGCGAATTCATCGCCCGCCAGACGGCCGATCACGGTGTCCTTGCTCAAGTTTCGAGTCAGGCGCTCGCTCAAGATTTCCAGGGTCCGATCGCCAGCGGCGTGGCCGAAGGTATCGTTGACCTCTTTGAATCGATCCAGATCCAGGTATAGCAGCGCCAGCGAGCGCTGGCTGCGCCGCCCTCTCGCGATCGCCTGTTGCAGCAGGTGCTGGAACTGCATGCGATTCGGCATCTTGGTGAGGGTGTCGTAGCGGGCCAGGTAGCGGATGCGGCGTTCGGCGCGCTTGCGCTCGGTGATATTGCGCGCCACATAGATATTGCCCTGAAACTGCGGGTCCTCCGTGGTGATCGCCGAGCTTGCCATGGAAACCGGAATGGTTTGACCGCTGGCGGTGCGCAGCACCGTCTCGCCCGCCTCCGCCGCGCAATTCGTCAGGTCGAAGGCTTGGCGGTGCGCCTCGTCGACGAAGCTGACCAGCGGCTTGCCGAGTAAATCGGCTTCCTCGTAACCCAGCAGCCGCTGCGTGGCCTCGTTGCAGCTTTTCACAACGCCGTCGGGTGATGTCACCAGCACGGCATCGCTCAGGCTGTTGAGCACCGTGTCGAGGTAATTCTTGGTGATGGTGGTTTCATTCAATTTCTGCCGCATTCGCTCCAGCGCAAATTGCAGATCGCCGAGTTCATCGTGGCGCACCACTGCGAGCGGACGGCTGTAATCGCCTTGGCCGATGCGGTCGGCGCTCTTGACCAGCGCCGAGATGGGTCCCGACAGCTGGCGGGCGATGAACCAGGCGCCGGCCAATCCCAAGATGAATAGAGGTAGAGTGATGCCGGCGAGCACGCCGCGAATGCGCTTGATCTGCATGCCCTGCTGACTTTCCAGCTGCGTTCGTATGCTGGCGAGGGTCTGTTGCATCTCGGTGCGGCTGATCCATATCTGCAGGATGCCGATGCGCCCGGCAGGGGCCGATGCCAGGCTGGAGTGAATGTTGCTCTGCAGGGTGAACCATCCGTCCGTCGTGCGTCCGGTGGGGGAATCGCCGCCGCTGTACAACACATTGCCGCGCGCATCGGAGACTTCGACGCGTTCGATGTCGCGTACCTCGAGCAGACGCGCCGCAATCGATGTGATGGCGGTCTTATTGCCTGAAGTGAGGGCGGGAGCTAGCGCGGAACTGGAGATCTTGCTTAGGCTGGCGGCGCGCGCCTCTAAATCGGATTCTAATTTCTGGGCGACGGTGGCATAGGTGAGCTGGTTCACGTCGGCGGCGTCGACCCGGTGATCGTAGTACGCCAAGCCGCTCAGCAGCAGCGCCAAAACGGCGCCTACCCCTAGGGCGAGGAGCAAGTACTTGGTTTTGAGGCTGCGTGCCATTTAAGGGAATGATACCCGTTCATGCCCCACCCTATAAGGGGACCGGTACAATCCGCTTAAGGTGGACGCAAAACATGCGCATTGATATCTATTCCGACACCATTTGCCCGTGGTGCTACCTCGGCAAGCGGCGTTTCGAGCTCGCGGTCGCGGCGCGGCCCCAGTACGAGCCGCGCGTGACCTGGCGCCCCTTCGAGCTCAATCCCGATATGCCTGCGGAGGGCGCCGATCGAGCGGCCTATCTTGCCGCCAAAATGGGCGACAAAGAGCGGGTCGCCGCATCCCAAGCCGAGCTTAAGCGCTTGGGGTCGGCGAGCGGCATCGAATTCCGCTTCGACTTGATCGAGCGCGTACCCAATACCCGCCGCTCGCACCTGCTGATTGCGCATGCGGCTCGTTCAGGCCGGCAAAGCCCCGTCAAGGAGCGGGTCATGCGCGCCTACTTCGAGGAGGGCTGTGACATTGGCGATCTCGAGGAACTCGTGCGGCTGGGAGTCGACGCCGGTCTGCCCGAGTACGATGCCCGCTCTGCGCTGATTTTGCGCGAGGGCCAGGATGGCGTGGTCGCCGCCGAGCGTCACGCTGCCGTGCTCGGCATCACCGGGGTTCCGACTTTCATTTTTGACGGGCAGTACACCATTTCCGGTGCGCAAGAGGCGGGCGCCTTGGCCGGTGTATTCGATCAAGTTGCCGCGTTTGCTGCGGCGCGCGAATCCGCGCCGTGAATCCCGACGAATTGACCGGCAGGGTGCGCACGCACATCGCCGACGTGCCCGCACCGCAGTGCGCGCTGCATGCGCACGTCGTCGCGCCGTTCCTGAATTTGCGTCGCGCGGCCTCGGCCGATGGCTTCGATCTGTGGCCCGCCAGTAGTTTTCGCGATTTTGCGCGCCAGTTGGCCATCTGGAACGGTAAATTCAGCGGCGAGCGACCCCTGCTCGACGCGTCGGGCCAAGCCATCGACGCGGCCGCGCTGTCGCCGGCCGACCGCATCACGGCCATTTTGCTCTGGTCCGCGCTTCCCGGCGCCAGCCGCCATCACTGGGGGACGGACGTCGATTTCATCGATCGCAATGCCACGGCTCCCGGG
>DATCDX010000317.1:0-2746 GCA_036510475.1 Steroidobacteraceae bacterium | reverse complement strand
CCCCGCAGACCGTTGCAGCACAGGAATTGCGTGTCGAGTGCCTATTTCCGGCGGACGACGCTACGGAAGCGCATCACAACAAATGGGTTGCCGACGGCTCGACGCAGTCATTGCGGTCATGAATGGGGTGGCGCGCCAAGGAAGGACCCTCGCAGTCCGTCAGGAACCGGGGTTTGCTTCACTCAACTGCTTCACGAGGTGGTAAGTGAACTCCACGGAGGAATAAAAATCGTGTATTTCGTGACGTTCATCGCGGCCGTGCATGCGGATGTCGTGGATGTCGTTCCAGCCGCCGCCAATTCCGTAGGTAGGCATTCCGGAACATCATTTCCCCCGAATTAACGTAGAAAGCAGGTATTTTCACCCCAGGCGCGGCGCCCATCCGCCCACGCGCCGCTTCAGCACCAGGTGAAACCAAACGAGCGCGCCCGCAGTGATGGCGCCCAGCAATATGATACTAGGTCGGCCGGCGTCGGCGTCGAGCAGGTCAGCGACGGCAAACGCCGCTGCAAGGCAAAGGCCCAAAATGGGCGCCAGCGGATAGAGTGGCGATCGCCAATATCCGGGCTGCCCCGTCAGTCGCCGCCGTCGGCCGATGAGAACGGCGTAACTCACCAACGCCAGGCTATAGACCACGAGACCCGATGAAAAGACGATCAGCGAATGGGTATCAAGCAGGCAACAGGCGGCGGAGATGGCGCCGATCACCAGTGTCGCCATTCGCGGCGCCCCTGAAGCGCCGTGCACGCGGGCCAACATGGCGTTCACACGGCTGTGGAAAATCTGATCTCGGCCGAGACTGAAGAACAAGCGGCCGCAAAACATGACCTGGGCGATCAGCGCATTGAAGATGGCCAATGCCACGCCGGCGCTCAGCGCGCGACCCGCAGCCGGTCCCGCGACCGAGGCGAAGAAAGCGCTGATCGGCGCCGGGCTGTTCAATATCGACGGTAAATCGCGAGCTCCCAATACGACCGCGACCACCGGCAGCGCCGTGGTAAACGCGCCGATCAGGCCCGCCGCCAGAATCACGCCGCCCATGTGGCGATGGGGATCGATCAACTCCTCGCCGAACGCCACCGCTTGGTTACCGCCGCACGTCGCGTAGGCAGCGCTGACGCCGGCGAGCGCCATTGCGCCCATGGTCACCGGTCCCAGCATTCCCGAGGCGCCGAGCCCGACGGGATGGGCCAGCACGCTGCCGAGGCTGCGCGCCGGATGCCATAACCCGGCGCCGATGAGGGCCAGCACCGCCAGCATTTCGAGCGCGAGGAAGATGCCCGTCACCAGCGCACTTGCGCGCACGGACAGTAAGGCAATCACGACCGCCGCGCCGAGCGAGCCGAAAGTGATCACGCTTGGCGCCACGCCGGGCAGCAAATCGCCTATGTATATCGCCACCGATTTCGCGATGAACGCCGTGGCGGGCCCCACCGTCACTGCCCAAATCGTCAAACTCGCAAAGCCCGCCCAAGGTCCCAGTATCGAGCCCACTCCCACATAGTCGCCGCCCGCGTAAGGGTAGGCGGCAGCCAGCTCCGCATACACCACCGCCCAGACGACGGCAACGACGAGACCGAACAGAAACATCATAGCGGCACCCGTGCCGGCGTGCTGCAAGACGTCCGAGCCGATCCCGTAGATCGAGTAGACCGGGGAAAGGCAGGAAAGGGTCAGCAGCAGCACTCCGAACGAGGACAGCTTGCGGTGCAGCGACGAGGATTGCGAGGATGCGAGAGCGGCTTCGCCAACCGGAAACTTTTGTGTCAAACGCTGCTCATCGCGGTGCCGGGTTTAGTCGTCCCGATCCGGGTACGGTACATGAGAGCGGCGGCTCACATCCATAATTACCTCAGTCGGGTGGGGTTTGCTGCAGGCAGGCTCCAGCCGCCGCCCAGCGCCTTGTAGACGGCAACCAGCGAGGTGGCCGCGTCGGTGCGGCTTTGCGAGAGCAGCAGCTCGGCGCTCAAGGCGGTGCGCTGCGCGTCCAGCACCTCGAGAAAATCGGTCAAGCCGCCTTCGAAGCGGCGCTGCGCCAGATCCGAGGCCTGGTCGCTCGCCGCCGCGGCCACCTTCAAGGCATCACGCCGCGACTGAGACCGTCCATAACTCACCAATGCGCCCTCGGTGTCCTCCAAGGCATTCAACACCGAGCCTTCGTAGCTCGCGAGAGCCGCATCGGTCTGCGCCTTCGCGGAGCCGATCCGCGCTCGCACGCGGCCAAGGTCGAACGCTGCCCACGTGATACTCGGCCCCAGCGAGAAAAACCGCGCATCGCTCGCGCCAAACTCGCCGAAGGTGGGCGCTACGTACCCGACGGAGCCGGTCAGTGTCACCTTGGGGAATAGATCTCCCACCGCCACTCCCACGCGCGCCGTGGCGCCGGCGAGGCGCCGTTCCGCGACTCGAATGTCGGGCCGGCGGCGCAATAATTGCCCCGGGGTGCCGATGGCGATCAGCGGTGGCAAGTCGGGCGCGGGCCGCGCCGCGAGCTTTTCGGTCAGCGCGTTGGGCTGACGGCCGGTGAGTACACTCAAGCGATAAATCGTGGTCGCGATCGAGGCCTGGAACGACGCGATCGATGCCACGGTGGTCTGCCATTGTGCTTCCGCGCGCGCGGTATCGAGTTGATTGCCCCGCCCCGCCTCCAGGCGAATGTGCGTCAACTTCAATGTGTCGAATTGGTTGTCGGCGTTGCGCTGGGTTAGCGCCAGCTGATCCTGTAAGCCGCGCAACACGAAGTAAT
>DATCDX010000316.1:0-8552 GCA_036510475.1 Steroidobacteraceae bacterium | reverse complement strand
TCCACCGCCGGCGCTGCCAACGCCGCCGTTAGCGCTGACATTGCTATTGCCGTCATCGCTACCGCCACTGCCGACGCCGCCGACAACCCCAGCGGAGGCGTCGGCTTCGGTACTGCCGGAGCTGCCGGAGCGCACGGCCTGCGGCGCCTCGGATGCCAGTTTCAAGGTTCCCGGCACCGCCGGGGCCGGCGCCTCGGGCGTCTTGGCGATCCCGCGCGCCCACATAAAATAGCCCGCATTGGCCAGCACCAAGCACACGACAATGCTCTTTAATAGCGTCAAGTATCACCCTTGAGCATGCGTAAACTCGCCTCGCCGGACACGAATCGCCGCACGCGGTCGCCGAGATCCCCGGGGCCGCCGGTCTCGAGCAGCAAGGCACCGTCCTGGTCCACGCCGCGGGCGATCCCGGAGATGGCCGCATCTCCGATCAACACTCGCGCGGGGCGCCCGTTCAATGCGTCGAGCGCCGTCCAGGCGTCGCGGAACGCAGCGAAACCCTCCCGCTCGAACAGACCCAGCATACTCAAAAGCTCATCCAAGATGGCCCCAGCGATCCAATTACGCGACGGCGCCTCGGCACAGGCCTCCGCCACCGCCGCGACCTGTGCGCCACCGGCCTCGATCTCGCGCCGCGCCGCCGCCGTCAAGGACACATTGATGCCCACACCGATCACCACATAGGCGGGGCCGCTTGCCTCGGCTCGCAGTTCGAGCAACACGCCGCCGACCTTGCGATCATGGAACCATATGTCGTTCGGCCATTTGAGCGTAATGCCCTGCGCGCCTGCGCGGGCCAATGCGCGCGATACCGCCACACCCACCGCCAAACTCAAGGCAGGCAAGGTGCGCGGCGCATCGGCGAAAGTCCAGCCCAGCGACAGCGCGACGCCCCCGCCGACGGGCGCTATCCAACGGCGGCCACGCCGGCCGCGGCCGGCATGTTGCAACTCGCTCAAGCAGCCGTCCGCGCAGCCGGCCGGTGGCGGCGACTGGCTAAGCAGACGGGTGTTGGTCGAGTCCACTTCGAACAGCAATTCCAGTGTGCGCAGGCGCGCCATATTCTGCGGCTGCAGCACGCCGTCGATGCGCCGCGCGTCCAGCAACTCCATCGGATGGGGCAAACGATAGCCGCGCCGCGCGAACGCCTGCACCTCCACTCCCAAGGCGCGCAGACGCGCCACGCCTTTCCAGACGGCGGCTCGACTGACTTTCAGTTCCTTCGCCAGCCATTCGCCGGAATGCAGCTGGCCGTCCGCCAACAGCACCAGCAGTAATGGATGTGCTATGCCGCCCGGGATCGAAACAGCCATAAACGGCGCACACGATTTTCATCGCCGGCGCGCATGCGTGCAATGTTGCTGCGATGAGTGAAGACCACAAATGCCGCCACCACCGCGCAAAAGCACAGCAGCGGAACGTTATGCGGTTCGAACACGTAAACAGCGGCCACCAAGGCGACACCGGCGAGCATGGTGGCGAGCCCGACATAGCCTGTGAGCACAAGCACCGCCAACCAGCTTACGAGCATGGGCACCAGCAGGCGCGGTTCCACCGCCGCCACAACGCCGAACACGGTCGCCGCTCCCTTACCGCCGCGAAACCCAAACCATACCGGGTAGACATGCCCCACGATCACGGCGAGACCGCAGGCCAGGGTCAGCCACTCACGCGACACATCAGGATCGACGCCGATCCCCGGCAACACCGCCGTCGGCAGCCACCAGATGACGAATACGCCCTTACCCACATCGAACAGCAGCACCAAAAACCCAAACAGCTTGCCCTGGGTGCGCAAGGCATTGGTGGCGCCCGCATTGCCACTCCCCATGCTGCGAATATCCACGCCGCGCAGGCGACCGAAAATCAAGCTGCCCAGCAGCGCGCCCAGCAGATAGGCAATGAGCAGTTTGACTCCGAGTTCCAGCATCCGTGGATTATGACATCAGATGCGGGGCGAGCGGCGCCTTAGCCGCGCTGGCCGTATCGGCCGCGTCCTAGCCTCGCTTGGGCAGGTGTATCTCCGCCAGCATGCAGCGCACCCCGCCGCCGCCGAAGCGTTCGATCACCGGGATTTCGAGCGGCACCAAGCCGGCGTGCGCTTCCAGAATGCGCAGTTGCTTTGCATCGAAGCTGCGCCACGCGGCCGTCGACAGCGCGATGATGTTGCCTGCCGCCGGCGCGAGTTCCAAGAGGTTCGCGCCGAACTGCAGCATCTGCCGCCGCGATATGTCGACGATGTCGTGCCCGGTCGCGCGCAACTTCGACAACACCGCGGCGCGACGCTCGGGCTGTGCGATCGCCTCGCCGCAGACCACGGCGAAGCCGGCGCCGATGGCCATCAAGACGTTGGTGTGGTACACGGGTTGTCCGGAGGCGTCGAGCGCCTCGAACGTCACCAGTTCATAGTCGAGCTGCTGCGCGAATTCCCCGAGGACGTCGAGATCGGTGCGCGGCGACGGGCTGGCATAGGCGACGCGGTGCGCCCGATCCAGAACCAGGCTGCCCGTCCCTTCGAGAAACTTGTCCTGGGCCTCACGATAGGTCAGGTCGATCGTGCGCGAGACATGAAACGAGCCCTCGCGCACCACTTGCTGCAGGATGTCTTCACGCCGCTCCCAGCGCCGGTTGGGTGCCAGCATCGGGTACAGCGCCACGGTTCCATCGAGATGAAAACTCACCCAATTGTTGGGAAATATCGCGTCCGGCTTGATCGGATCCTGTGTATCCGCCGCGACCAGCACTTGTACGCCCGCGCGCTGCAGGGCCTTCGCCGCTGCATCGAACTCCAGCAAGGCGCTTGCCTGCTGATCGAATTCGGCGGCCGCAGCGGGGGGTTGCTGGAAGGCATTGCTGGCGGCGGTCTGCGGATTGAAGCCAAAACTCGCGGGCCGCACCATGAGCACCGCGCCGGCACATTGCGGTTCCTCGCGAGAGACCGGCGGCTCGCGGCCCCCGCTTTGCGGTTTCCGGCGAGCGTTCTGCGGTTCCTGCCCAGGATGAGGGTCCATGGCAGGCGACTATATCAGGTGGCTGCCGGGTACAATGCCCGTTGACCGCCCCCCTTTTTATCTGAAGTTTTGGAGTGACAGTTTTGCCGGTTTCAGCTGCCAAATCATTCTGGGTGTTCGCATTGGCCGTGATCGCCATCGACGCGCACGCGGCCGCCAAACCCCGTGCCGCCAAGGCTCATGCCGCGAAACCGGCTGCCGCGGCAGCGCCGGCCGCCAAGGCTACCGCCGCATACCCCTTTAGCTTCGACAGCTTGCTGGCGGATGCTCAGCACCGGGCCTCGGCCAGCTACTCGCCACAACGCAGCAGCCTACCCGCGGTTCTCGACAAGCTGAGCCCCGAACAGTACCGCAGCATTCACTTCAACTCGAATGCCGATATCTGGCGCGCCGAGAAACTACCCTTCCGGCTCGAGCTGTTACGCGCCGGCCAGAATCCGCAGACGGCGGTCACTGTCTCCACGGTTGAGGACGGCGTGGCGACTGATGTCGTGGCGACGCCGGCCATGTTCGCATTGCCGTCCCAATTGGGAAGGGTATCGGTGCCGCTGTCGGGCTTCCGCGTTCTCAGCCGCATCAACTCGAAAAAAGTCTGGGATGAATTCCTGGTGTTCCAGGGGGCGAGCTACTTCCGCGCGGTCGCCAAGAATCTCCTGTACGGGTTGTCGGGGCGGGGGCTCGCGATCAATACCGCAGAACCCTCCGGCGAGGAATTCCCAGTGTTCACTCATTTCTGGATCGAGCAGCCGAGTGGGAAAGCGACCGCCATCGTGATCTATGCCTTGCTCGAAAGCCCATCGACCACGGGTGCCTACCGGTTTACCGTGCAGCCGGGCGTCGAGACGCAGATGGACGTGGATCTGACGCTGTTTCCGCGCGCGGAAATGCGTGTGGTCGGCATTGCGCCGCTCACCTCGATGTTTCTGTTCGACGAGACCAACCGTGGACGTCTCGATGATTACAGGCCGGAGGTGCACGACTCGGACGGCCTGCAGATCACCACGAAATCCGGTGAGCATATTTTTCGCCAGCTCGCGAATCCGATCAAGCTCCAGGTATCGACTTTCACCAGTCAGGCGCCCGCGGGATTCGGCTTGGTACAGCGATCCCGGCAGGCGAGCGATTTTCAGGACTTTGAGGCCCAGTACGAGCGGCGTCCCAGCGCCTGGGTTACCCCCGATGCCGCGTGGGGAGCGGGCGCCGTCGAGCTGGTCGAAATTCCGTCGGGGCGCGAGACCAACGACAATATCGTGGCGTTCTGGCGCCCCGAGCAGGCGCTGACACCGGGACATCCGGCACATTTCGCCTACCGTATCACCTGGAGTGCGGAACACGCACTGCCGAAGTCCATGGGGGAAACCATGGCAACGCGCTCCGGCGCCAGTCTCGACGGCAAGCGGCGCGTCTTTTTAGTGGATTTCGTCGGTGCAGGCGACAAAATCGACGGCCTGCGTCTCGACTTGGGCGCGTCCGCCGGCAAAATATCGAACGCCACGCTCATGTCGAACAAGGACCTGCATGGGCTGCGCGCCAGCTTCGAGATCGACCCGAACGGCGCCGATCTGATCGAAATGCGCCTGCGGATCATGCGCGGTGATCGCCCGGTCACCGAAACGTGGCTGTATCGATGGACCTCGGGCTGAACACCGCCGCGCACGCTGAGCGCGTTGCCTCCGGCGGCATGCCGCCGGAGGCGCCCTTAGGGATGCTGGCGCAGGATCTGCGCTACAAGCCCTCGGAGCGCCAACGCTTTCCGCGGACGGGCGCCGTGCTGTTCGCGCGCTTCATCTTGGTCGCCGTCACAGTCGGCGTGACGACGTACGGCATTTATCAAATGCTGCAGGTCGTGCGCTTCGCCAGCATGACGCTGCTCCAGGGTCTGATGATTTTCTTCTTTGCGGTGTCCTTGGGCTGGATTGCGTTCGCGGCAGGTTCGGTACTCGCCGGCGCGTCGAAGCGCCGCGATGCGAAGCCGCGCCCGCAGGACCCGCTGCCGCTCACCGCGCTGGTGATGCCCATATACAATGAGGACCCGCTGCGTACTACGGCCGCGCTGCAGGCCATGGCCGAGGCACTGGGCCGGATCGGCGTCAATCGCGCCTTCGAGATCGTGATGCTCTCTGACTCCACCAACGCCGACGCGTGGATTCGGGAGACTTCGAGTGTCGAGACACTGCGCGCGGCGCTCCGCTCCGTCATGCCGGTTTGGTATCGGCGGCGCTGGCAGAACATCGCGCGCAAGTCCGGCAATTTGGAGGATTTCGTGACACGGTGGGGCGGCCGCTACGAGCACATGATCGTGCTCGACGCGGATAGCTTGATCGATGCACCGACCCTGCGTCATCTGGTGGAAGCGATGCAGGCCGATCCCAAAATCGGCATATTGCAAACGGCGCCGCAACTCATCGGCGCCACGTCCTTCTTCGGCCGCGTGCAGCAGTTCGCGGCCTGCGTCTACGGACCGGTGATCACGCGCGGCCTCGCCGCATGGTCCGGCGACAGTGGCAATTACTGGGGACACAATGCCGTCATTCGCATGGCGGCGTTCGCGCAAAGCTGCGGTCTGCCCAAACTCAAGGGCCGCAAACCTTTCGGCGGCTTCATTCTGTCGCACGACTTCGTCGAGGCGGCGTTGATGCGCAGAAGCGGCTGGAAAGTCAGGATGGCCACGGATTGCGGCGGTTCCTGGGAAGAATCCCCGCCGACACTGATCGACATCGCGGTTCGTGACCGGCGCTGGGCGCAGGGTAATTTGCAGCATATGAAAGTCGTCGGCAGCGCCGGCTTGAGCTTCACCAGCCGCATGCACTTGGGCGTCGGCATCATGAGCTACCTATCCTCGCCGCTATGGCTGGTGATGATCGCCATCGGCTTCGCGCTCGCCGTGCAGTCGCACTTGATTCGCCCCGAGTATTTCAACCACGACTTCCAGCTATTCCCCACCTGGCCGCGTTTCAATGTTGAACTGATGATGATGCTGTTCTGGTTCAGCATGGCGGTGTTGTTGATTCCGAAGATGCTCGGTCTGCTCCGTGCCTTGATGTCGAAGCGCATTCGCCGCAGCGGCGGCGGTGTCATCGGAGTGACCGCAAGCTGCCTGCTGGAGACGCTGCTGTCGGCGCTGTATGCGCCGATTCTCATGCTGATTCAAAGCCGGCATGTCTTCGAGGTATTCATGGGAAGGGACTCCGGCTGGAAGCCGCAGCGGCGCGACGGCGGCGGCACCACCTGGTCGGATGCTTGGCACTATCACAAGCGGCATATGCTCTTAAGTTGCGTGACCGCCGTGATCGTGTGGTTTCTCTCACCGCCTCTGCTCGCGTGGCTATCGCCGGCGCTGCTGGGCTTGTTCCTGGCCGTGCCCCTGTCGCGTGCCAGCGGCAGCGAATGGCTGGGTACGGTGCTCTTACGCCTCGGATTGCTGCGCACGCCGGAAGAGGTCGCGGTGCCGGCATTGGTGGCGCGCCGCAACCAGCTGATAGGCTTAAGGCCGGCCGCGCCGCAAGACGGGTTGCGCTACCTGGCGCGCAATCGCGAAGCGCGCCTCACGCACATCAACGGTAATTTGGCCCGTCCCGCGGACCCGCGCGGCCAACCCGATGCGCACGCCTTCACCGCCGAACAGAAACTGATGGACGCCCGGTCGCTGGAGGAAGCGCTGGGATGGCTGTCGCCGGTCGAACGCGTTGAAGTTGCCGGTGATGCGCGATTGCTCAATCAACTCGCACTGCTGCCCGACGCCGGGTCCCCCGCATTTTTGATTTAAAGGAACTCTCGCATGATTTTTCGTCGACGCGAAATGCTGAAATCCGCAGTTGTGCTGGCCGCCGGACAATTAGCCCAGGCCGGCATCGCCACAGCTGCCGTAGCCCGCAAAACGCCCGCTGCACCAACCGCCCCGGCGGCACCCGCCGCCGCGACCGCGGGCGCTCCCGGCAAGCCATTCGACTTTGCCTGGCTCAAGGGGCAAGCCCATTGGCTCGCCGGCAATGCCTATCAGGCGCCGCGCGACACGTTGCCGCCCGCGATGGCGAAGCTCGGCTACGATCAATACCAGTCGCTGCGCTTTCGCACGGATCATGCGCTGTGGGGCGAATTAGGACTGGAATTTCGGCTGCAGTTCTTTCACGTCGGCCGCAGTTTTACCGAACCGGTGAGCTTCTACGAAATCCTCGACGGACAAGCGCGTGAAATCGTCTACGACACGGCGATGTTCGAATTCGACAAGGCCGGCATTGATCCGAAATTGATGCAGGGTCACAACGGCTTCGCCGGTTTTCGCGTGCAATTCGTCACGGACTGGAAGGCCGATGTCGCGGCATTTTTAGGTGCCAGCTATTTCCGGGCGGTCGGCGGCGATACGCGCCAATACGGACTGTCGGCGCGCGCGTTGGCGGTGGACACGGCCTTTGCGCGTCCGGAGGAATTCCCGCGCTTCACCTCGTTTTGGTTCGAGCGGCCGGCGAAGGGTTCCGGGAGCCTGACTTTGTACGCGCTGATGGATTCGCCGAGCATTGCCGGCGCGCTGCGCTTCCAGATCGCGCCCGGCGGTACCCAGATCATGGACATCGATTCCGCGCTGTATCCGCGCAAGGCCATTGAAAGGCTGGGAATCGCGCCGCTCACCAGCATGTTTTTTTATGGGGAGAACGATCGGCGCATCGCGGATGATTGGCGACCGGAGATCCATGACTCCGACGGCCTGTCGATGTGGACCGGCGCCGGCGAATGGATCTGGCGGCCGCTGGTGAACCCGGCGTCGCTGCATCTGAACTCCTATTTCGACACGGATCCGCGCGGCTTCGGCTTGCTGCAGCGGGACCGCAATTTCGATCACTACCAGGACGACGGCGTGTACTACGACCGCCGCCCGAGCTTGTGGGTCGAACCGAAACCGGGCGCCAACGGCGGCTGGGGCAAGGGCGCGGTGCAGTTGGTGGAGATACCAACGATCGATGAGACCTTCGATAACATCGTCGCCTTCTGGAACCCGCAAGATAAGCCCAAAGCCGGCCAGGAACTGCTGTTCAGCTACCGCCTCTACTGGGGCACTCACATGCCGTTTGGTTCGCCGCTGGCGCAGACCATCGCCACACGCACCGGCATCGGCGGCACGGTGGGCCAGAAGCGCCAATACTATTCCTGGCATTTCGCCGTCGACTTCGCCGGCAGCGAACTCGGAGCGCTCGCCAAGGACGCCGCCGTCGAGGCGGTGATCACCACCTCGCGCGGCACGACGGAGCACGTCACCGCGCACCACGTCGAGGAATTCAACGGCTACCGCGCGCTGTTCGACGTGAGGCCGCCCGAGGACAGCATCGAACCCATCGACCTGCGCATGTACCTGCGCATCGACGGCCGGCCGCTGACCGAGACCTGGATTTATCAATGGACGCCGCCGTCGCTCAAGGAGCGCAAGCTCGCCCTGACTTGAAGTTTCACGGCGATCGCGGTAGGGACGCTCATTACTGTGCGCCCCCCGCACAAAACCGAGCGGGCCCAATTCGGGCACTCGGCTTCCACCTTGGGTGAGTGACGAGA
>DATCDX010000315.1:0-10676 GCA_036510475.1 Steroidobacteraceae bacterium | reverse complement strand
CATCGCGGTGCTCATTCCCCTGCTCTTCATGCAGGACGTGGTCGGGCGCCTGTTTCGCGAGTTCGCGGTCACGTTGGCGGTGACGATTCTGATATCCGCGCTCGTCTCCCTCACCCTCGTACCCATGCTGTGCGCAAAGCTCCTCAAACCCCGGCCGCCGGCCGAACGCGAACGTCCGACGTCGGGGCGCTGGTTCACCGCGTTGGCCGACTGGTACGGGCGCCGCCTGACCTGGGTGCTTGATCACCAGCGGCTGACGCTGTATGTGGCGACGGCGACGGTGGCGCTCACGGCGATTTTGTACGTGCTGATTCCCAAGGGCTTCTTCCCCGATCAGGACACGGGATTGATTCAAGGGGTATCGGAAGCCGGCGAATCGATTTCCTACGCCGCCATGGCTCAGCGCCAGCAGGCTCTGGCGGCCGCGATCCTCACCGATCCCGATGTCGTGAGTCTGTCTTCCTTCATCGGCGTCGACGGCAACAACGTCACGTTGAACAGCGGGCGCTTTCTGATCAACTTGAAGCCGCGCAAGCAACGCACCTCGACCGTCGCCGATGCCATCCGGCGCCTGCGCACCGAGACGGCCGGGGTCGCGGGCATCACCCTGTACATGCAACCGGTGCAAGACCTCACCCTCGACAATACCGTCAGCCGCACGCAATACCAATTCATTTTGGAAAGCGCCGACGCTGCGGCGCTCTCAACCTGGACGCCGAAGCTGCTGACGGCACTTCGTCAGCGGGCCGAGCTTGCGGATGTCGTCAGTAACCAGGAAGACAATGGGCTCGCCGCCTATGTCACCATCGACCGCGACAGCGCGGCGCGTCTCGGCATCAGCGTCGGCACGGTCGATAATGCACTGTACGATGCCTTCGGCCAACGCATCGTCTCGACCATTTTCACGCAGTCGAATCAATACCGGGTGATTCTGGAAGCCGATCCGGCCTCGTATCAATCCGTCGATTCGCTCGCCTCCATCTACCTGCCGTCGGCGGCCGGGGGCCAGGTGCCGCTGTCGGCGATCGCCAAAGTGGACATTGAAACCCGCCCCTTGCTCATCAATCATTTGGCACAGTTTCCGGCGACTACGGTGTCCTTCAACCTCGCCCCGGGCGCCTCGCTCGGCGCCGGCGTATCGGCCATCGAGGCTGCGGAACTCAGCGTAGGACTGCCGAACAGCATTCGAACCACGTTCCAGGGCGCCGCGCTGGCGTTTCGCAGTAATCTGACCAATGAGTTGCTGCTGTTGTTGGCAGCCGTGCTGGTGATGTACATCGTGCTCGGGGTGCTCTACGAGAGCTTCATTCACCCGATCACGATTCTCTCGACGCTGCCCTCCGCGGGCATCGGCGCCTTACTCGCCCTGATGCTGGCCGGAGATGATCTGACCATCATTGCGCTGATCGGCATCATCTTGCTCATCGGCATCGTGAAAAAGAATGCGATCCTCATGATTGACTTCGCCATCGTGGCGCAGCGCGACGAAGGATTGCCGCCGCGCGAGGCCATCTACAAAGCCTGCCTGCTGCGGTTTCGGCCCATTCTCATGACCACGGTTGCCGCTATTTTTGGGGCGCTCCCCCTGATGTTCGGCACAGGAACGGGCTCTGAACTACGTCACCCGCTCGGCGTCAGCATCGTCGGCGGCCTTCTCGTCAGTCAAGTGCTGACACTGTTCACGACACCGGTGATTTATCTGGCCTTCGACCGGCTGGCGGCGCGCGTGCGCGGCCCGGCACGGGCCAACGACGGCAGCGACAGTGGCGACGAGACGCTGGCGGACGAGCGCACGTGAACATTTCCGCCCCCTTCATCCATCGGCCGGTGGCGACCATCCTGCTGACGGCGGGCGTGGCGCTGTGCGGCGCAGTGGCGTTCATGTTGCTGCCGGTGGCGCCGCTGCCGCGCATCGACGTGCCGGCGATCTTCGTCTCGGCCGCGCTGCCCGGTGCGAGCCCGGAGGTCATGGCGAGCACCGTGGCGACGCCCCTGGAGCGGCATCTCGGCGCCATCGCCGATGTCGATGACATGACCTCCACGAGCAGCGTCGGGACCTCGAATATTCAACTGACGTTCGGCGTCGATCGCGACATCGACGGCGCCGCGCGCGACGTGCAGGCGGCCATCGTCGCGGCACACGCCGACCTGCCCTCCTCGCTGACGCGCAATCCCTCCTACCGCAAGCTCAATAGCGCCTTGTTTCCGGTCATGGCCATCGCCATGACCTCGGACGTGCTCACGCAAGGCCAGATCTACGACGCGGCGGATGCCGTGATCTCACAGCGCCTGTCGCAAATTCAAGGCGTCGGCGGCGTCAACGTCAACGGTAGCGCGCTGCCCGCGGTACGTGTCGAGATCAATCCCTTGTCGCTGTCCAAGTACGGCATCGGCCTGCAGGATGTGCGCGCGGCGATTTCCAACGCCAATGCCAACGCGCCCAAGGGCGCGATCGAATCCGCATCCCTGCACTACCAGATTTACACCAACGACAATGCCCGCGAAGCGCAAGACTACCGCAATCTGATCATCGCCAACCGCAATGGCTCAACGGTACGGCTCGGCGATGTGGCGACCGTTCTCGACATGCAGGACGGCGCCACCGAGAACGTCCGTACCTATGGTCTGTACAACGGCAAACCCGCGGTATTCGTCACCATCTATCAACAGCCCGGCGCCAACGTCATCCAAATGATCGACGCCGTCAAAGCCGAACTGCCCCTGCTCAAGAGCTCAATCGACCCCAAGATCGATCTGGTGGTCACGTTCGACCGCTCGGTCACCATCCGTGCCTCGCTGCGCCAGGTCGAGCAGACCTTGCTGCTGGCCGTGGCGATGGTCATTCTGGTGGTCTACATTTTTCTCAATAGTTACCGCGCCGCCCTGATTCCGGCGCTGGTGGTGCCGGTATCGCTGATCGGCACCTTCGGCGCGATGTATCTGCTCGATTACACACTCGACAATTTCTCGCTGATGGCGCTCACCGTGGCCACAGGCTTCGTGGTGGATGACGCCATCGTGGTCATGGAGAACACCACCCGGCATATCGAGGGGGGCATGTCACGCCTGCGGGCCGCCCTGCTCGGCGCCCGTGAAGTGGGCTTCACCGTCGTGTCCATGAGTCTGTCGCTGGTGGCCGTGTTCATTCCCTTCATGTTCGCCGGCGGCATCGTCGGCAAGATATTCCGGGAATTCACCGTGACCTTATCGGTTGCCATCCTGATTTCCCTGGTGGTCTCTCTGACCACGACACCGATGATGTGTTCGTTGCTGCTGGCAGGCGGGAAGTCGGCCGGGCCGCCGCGCAAGTCCTCGCGCTTTGGCGTGGCCTTCGAGCGCGGTTTCGGGCGGCTACGGCAAAATTACGAGAGGACCCTGGATTGGGCGTTGCATCATCCACGCACCATCCTGCTGATCTTGGGTGCGACGATCGCCCTCAACGTCTATCTCTATATCGTGATCCCCAAAGGATTTTTTCCGCAACAGGACACCGGACAGCTACAGGGCGGCATTCGTGGTGACGCCTCCAGTTCGTTTCAATTGATGAAGCGCAAGCTGCAGGAGGTGGCGGCCATCATTCAAGCGGACCCAGCGGTCAGCACCGTCACCGGCTCCGTCGGCAGCGGCGGCTTCGGCGGCGGCGGCGGCGCCAACGCCAACGTCACCATAGCGCTCAAGCCCTTGCCGGAACGGCGCATATCGGCCGACCAGATCATCGCCCGCCTGCGCCCGCAACTCGCGCGGGTCAGCGGCGTGGTGAGCTACCTGCGCGCGGTACAGGACATCGGCGGCGGCGGCCGCGCGGCCAACTCGGAATATCAATACACGCTGCTGGGGGATGACTTGACCGAACTGCGCACCTGGTCGCAGAAGTTGCGCGCCGCCCTGCAGGACATGCCGGAAATCACCGACGTGGACACCGATATGCAGCCAGGGGGGCTGGAGGCCGACCTGATCGTGGATCGTGACACCGCATCGCGGTTGGGGCTCACTGAGATCCAGATCGATAATGCGCTGGGCGACGCCTTTGCGCAGGTGCAGGTGTCGAATATTTACAATCCCTTCAGCCCGCAGCAATACCATGTTGTCATGGAAGTCGCGCCGGAATTTTGGCAAAACCCGCAGGTGCTCAATGAACTGTATATCAGTACATCCGGCGGCGCCGTGACCGGCACGCAGGCCACCCAGGCCGTCGCCGGTACCAACGTGGTTCGAGCCGCAGCCACGGCCGCGTCCTCCGGCGCCGCGGTCGCCGCGGACCTGGCGCGCAATTTGGCGGCGAATTCGCTGGCGAATGCGGGGCGCGGCAATACCTCCACCGGTTCCGCAGTGAGCGTCGCGCCAGAGACTGTCGTGCCGTTTTCGGCCTTCAGCCATTTCACCATCGGCACGACACCCGTCAGCGTCAATCACACCGGAACTTCCGTCTCGACGTCCATCGCCTTCAACTTGTCGCCCGGCGTCTCGCTGGGCACCGCGCTTACCGCGATTGACCACAAGATGAGCGAGATCCATGTGCCCATCAGCATTCGCGGCGGAACCTATGGCACCGCGCGGCTGTTCCAACAGAGCAACAGCAATACGCCGCTGATGCTGGCGGCGGCGCTGATGGCGATCTACCTGGTGCTCGGCGTGCTGTACGAGAGCTACAGCCAGCCACTGACCATCCTCTCCACCCTGCCCTCCGCCGGAGTCGGCGCGCTGCTGGCCCTGATGGCCACCCGCACCGAATTCAGCCTGATCGCCTTCCTCGGCATCCTGCTGTTGGTGGGCATCGTCAAGAAGAACGCCATCATGATGATCGACTTTGCGCTCGAGGCCGAACGCACGTTGGGGCTGGACCCGCTCGCCGCGATCGCCCACGCCTGTAGCTTGCGTTTCCGGCCCATCATGATGACCACCTGCGCCGCCATTGCCGGCGCGCTGCCGCTCGCCATTGCCTACGGCGACGGCACCGAAATGCGCCGGCCGCTGGGAATTTCCATCGTCGGTGGTCTGTTGGTCAGTCAGCTGCTCACGGTTTACACCACACCGGTGGTTTACTTGTACGTCCACCGCTATTGGAAACATTTGAAGCAGGGCAGATACAGCCCGCCGCGGCCGCGCGCCGCCGCTCGCGAAACGGGCGCACTGGGGTTGGGCCCTGCGCAGGCAGGCACGTGACGCGCCTTTCTCGTTCGCTAAGTATGGCCGGCGTATGCGCCGTCGGCGCCCTGCTCACCGCCTGCGCGGTAGGCCCCGATTATCATCGGCCGAAGTTCGACGCCGCCGCCAATTACAAGGAATCGGGCGACTGGAAACCCAGCGAACCCAACGACGTGCTGTCGCGCGGTCCGTGGTGGGAAATATACAAGGACGACGCCTTGAACCGGCTCGAGGTGCGAATCGATATTTCGAACGAAAACGTCAAGGCGGCCGCCGCAGCGTTCGATCAATCGCGGGCGTTGGTTGCGCAGGCGCGATCCGGCTTCTGGCCGACGGTGGCGGCCAGTGTCGGGCGACAGCGGGGCGCCGAAGGCGATCTGCCGGCGCGTACCACCAATAGCGCGGGCCTGTCGGCCAATTGGGATTTGGACATTTGGGGCGAGATCCGCCGCAACACAGAGAGCAACCGAGCTTCCGCCCAAGCTAGTGCGGCGGCGCTTGCCGCGGCCCGCCTCTCGGCGCAGGCCGAACTGGCGGCGGATTATTTCGAATTGCGCGCACAGGACCAATTGCAAAAGCTGCTCGACGACACCGTAGTGGCCGAACAACTCTCCCTTAAAATCGCCGACAGCCGCTACCGCTTCGGCGTGGCCGCCAGGGCCGATGTCGTCAGCGCGCAGGCGCAACTGTTGTCGAGTCAGGCACAGCAGGTCAATGCCGGGATTCAGCGCGCCGTACTGGAACATGCGATCGCGGTGCTGATCGGTCAGCAACCGGCCGCATTCTCGCTCGGGCCTTCATCTCTGCGAACCGATGTGCCGACGGTGCCGGTCGGCATACCCTCCACGTTGCTGGAACGGCGGCCGGATGTGGCGCAAGCCGAACGCAAGGTTGCCGCGGCCAATGCGCAGATCGGCGTCGCCACTGCGGCATTCTTCCCCAACCTTACCTTGACCGGCACGGACGACTATGCGGGCAGCGCCATGAGCCGCTTGATCCGCACATCGAATCGCATCTGGGCCATCGGCCCGTCCCTTGCCGAGACGCTGATCGACGGCGGCCTGCGCCGCGCGCAGCTGGCCCAGGCGCGCGCCGCCTACGAAGGCAGTGTCGATAGCTATAGGCAGACCGTGCTCGCCGGCTTTCAACAGGTCGAGGACGACACCGTCACCTTGCGGGTGCTCGAACAGCAGGCGGTGATCGAGGATGCGGCAGTGGCGGCCGCCAGGGAGGCCGAAAAACTCACGCTCAATCAATACAAGGCGGGCACGGTGCCCTACAGTAGTGTGATCACCGCGCAGACCACCCGTCTCGCCAGCGAGGAGACCGCTCTGTCCGTGCTGTCGAGCCGCCTGCAAGCCAGCGTGGCCTTGATCGAAGCATTGGGCGGCGGCTGGAATTCCAGCCAACTGCCGTTACCGTAGCCTTAGCCTTAGCCTTAGCTACAACCGTCGCCGTAACCGGGCCGTTGGCGTCGCGCGTGGGCTCAGCCGCCGGTCGCAAAACCGGGATACAGCGTCATACCGCCGTCGACGAACAGCGTGGTTCCGACCACATAGTCGGAATGATCGGATGCCAGCCAAACGGCCGCGCGAGCGATGTCTTCCGGCTCGCCGATGCGCCCGTAGGGAACCAATTTCATGAGTTGCTCGTACGCCTCCGGCGTCTGCCATGCCGAAGTGTTGATCGGCGTTCGGATCGCTCCCGGCGCAATGCCGTTGACCCGGATGTGATGCGGCGCGGCTTCCTGAGCCAGGCTTTCCATCAATAGCTTGATGCCGCCTTTGGACGTCGCGTAATTGGCGTGACCTCCCCATGGAATTTGTTGATGCACCGAACTCATGCAAATGATCTTGCCGGCGGCGCAAGAAATCGACGGCACGATGCCGCGGCGTAGGAATTCCCGGATGGCTTCGCGAGCACACAGGAACTGGCCCGTGAGATTGACGCCGAGCACGGTATTCCACTGCGCCAAGGTCATTTCCTGAAATGCCGAGTCGCGCTGTAGTCCGGCATTGTTGACCAAGATATCGATCGTGCCGAATTCCCGGCACATATGCTTGAACATGTCGGCGACTTCGGTCTCGGAAGATACGTCGGCCTTATGCACCATGGCATTGACGCCGGCCTTGCGTATTTCCTCGGCCACGGCATTCGCGGCCTCGTCACCCACCACGTAGTTCACGACCACATCCGCGCCCGCCTGGCCCAGCGCGATGGCAACCCCGCGCCCGATGCCGGAATTGGCGCCCGTGACCAGCGCTTTTTGGCCGCTCAGCAGCTTATGGATGGTCACGGGAGGCGCGGTCGACTCAGCAGTCGCGGATGGAATTGATGTCGTCACGGATGTGCTCCTGAATTCGGGCGTCACGGAATCGCATTAGACTCATCGTGCCGGCGCGTGCACAATGCCCGCGTACACAATGCTTAAGGATAGTCTACGACACCGCTGGTAATGTAGGGAGGCTAGAGTTGCCGAGTATTGCCATCATCGTTCTGGTTCGCGGTCTTTTGGTGCTGTTGTTTCTGCCGTTCAGCGCGCTCGACAAACTCCTGAACTTCAAGCAGGCAGTCGCTCAAGCCGCCGAGACCGTACCCGCGCAGCCGCTGGCGAGAGTCCTGATAGTCTTAGGCTTCGGCGTCGAAGTGGTAATGTCGACAGCCATACTCACCGGCGTCGCCGATCGGCTGGCGGCGTTGATTTTAGCGGGCTACTGCGTCGTCACGGCGCTGCTGTGGAAACAATTTTGGAAGGCGCCGGATTTCCGCCTCCGCGGTGCGAGCCGCGGCCGCGATACGTTTTGGGATTTTTTGAAAAATCTGGCGCTCGCCGGTGGCTTCCTGCTGATCACGTTCGGCACCGACGTATCCGGCGTCCAGCGCTTCATCGATCACCCACTCTCCTCCACGCATCCCTACGCGCTTTCACAACCTGAGGTCGGCCCGCGATGACTACACCATCCACCGTGCCGTACCGGCACCTCTGGTAGGCGTCGATGGATGGGTTCGAGATCCGGGAAGCGCGCTTTGGCCATTTTTTATTGAGCAATGCATCGCTCGAAACTCTGGCGAGCGGCTTTCGCTGGATTGAGGGACTGGTGTGGATGGGCGATGCGGGCTGTCTCTTGTTTCAGGACCTCCCCTCCGATCGCACCTTGCGCTGGACCGAGGGTCAGGGCGTGTCGGTCTATCGCTCGCCTTCTGGCTATGCCAATGGCCAGACCCGCGACCGGCAAGGGCGTTTGATTTCATGCTCGCATCGCGAACGCTGCTTGTTTCGCACCGAACTCGACGGCGCCGTCACCCGGCTGATCGATCGTCACGACGGGCGCCGGCTGAACTCTCCGAACGACGTGGCGGTTAAGTCGGACGGCTCGATTTGGTTCACCGATCCTCTGTATGGCATACAGACGGACTACGAAGGCGGCCGTCAAACGTCGGAACAACCGCCCGCCCTGTATCGCTTCGATCCCGGCACCGGGAATATACGAATTGCCGCCGGTGACTTCGATGGTCCCTCGAACTTGACCTTCGGCGGAGCCCTCAAGAACCGGCTGTTCATCGGCGGATCGAACACCCTGTATTCCATTTTTCTCAATCGGCGCGGGATCGCGTGGCCATAGCGGACAACGCGCCTCTCGCCGTTTCGAGGCTCGCCCGCTTTGGTCTCACGGCGCGAAGCGTCGGCGGCTTAAGCGACTTTTACGGGCGCGCTTTCGGCTGCCGGCCGCTGAATCGTGAACGCCGATCGGGGGCGAAGTTCGAGAAGTTGATGGACGTGCGCGGCGGCGCCGAATGCGCGACGCTTGTCCTCGGCAACGAAGTCATCGAAATACTGGAATTCGATCACCCCGGACGGCCGTATCCGGACGCGCTGTCCCCCTACAGTCCCCTCTTCCAGCACTTTGCCATCGTCGTCGCGGACATGGACCGCGCCGTCGAACGTCTCGCGGCCATCGGCGGCTGGACCGCCATATCGCGCGGCGGCCCACAGCGGCTCCCGCAGCGATCCGGCGGCGTAACCGCTTTCAAGTTTCGCGATCCGGACGGTCATCCCCTGGAGTTCCTCGCCTTTGCGAAAGACGACGTCCCGCAGCGCTGGCAGGCGCAATCATCGGACGCGGTATTTCTCGGCATCGATCACTCCGCCATCAGCATCGCCGACACCGGCCGCAGCACGGCCTTTTACGAATCGTTGGGCTTGAAGGTCCTGTCACGCACGATCAACGTCGGCGACGAGCAGCAGCGCTTGGACGGCGTGCCCGACCCGCACGTGGAAGTAACGGCGCTTAAGCTTGGCGAAGACACGCCGCATATTGAATTGCTGTGCTATCGCGGCCCCTCGATGTACTCCGACGCGGCCCTGCGAAGTAATGACCTCGCGGCCACGCGCCTGGTATTCGAGCGCTCCCGCGCACCTGCATCACAGGCAATCGGCGCCGACGCTGCTCAGCTGCTGCTCGATCCGGACGGCCACCGACTGCAAGTCGCCGGATGTTAGGACCCGCGTGTCGGCCCTTCTGAAATTATCCGACGAGGCGCTGCTCGACCGGCTGCAGCGGGGCGCCTTTGACTATCTCACCCACTATGCCGATCCTGCGACCGGTCTGGTCGCTGACACATCGCGCTTAAGTTCGCCCTGCAGTATCGCCGTTGTGGGATTTGCGCTCTCTTGTTACCCCATAGCGGTGGCGCGGCAATGGATGTCGCGCGACGCGGCCGCGGAACGGACGCTGAAGACGCTGCGATTTTTTTGGACGAGTTCCCAAAGCGATCTGCCGGATGCGAGCGGATACAAGGGCTTCTACTATCATTTCCTGGACATGCACAGCGGCAGGCGAGTCTGGCAGTGCGAGCTGTCGCTGATCGATACGGCGCTGCTGCTGGCGGGAATACTGACCGCCGCAGCGTACTTCGATGGCGGCGGAGCCGAAGATGAAATTCGGGCGCTGGCCGACGCAATTTACCGGCGCGTCGATTGGCAATGGGCCCAGAACGACGGGCAGACCCTCGCGCAGGGGTGGAAGCCCGAGTGCGGCTTTCTGCACTACGGCTGGGAGGGATATAACGAGGCGACCATTCTCTACATCTTAGGGATCGGCTCGCCCACCTACCCGCTGCCGCCCACGGCATTCACCGGCTGGACCTTCACCTATCAATGGGAACACCTGCTCGGCCACGATGTTTTATATTCCGGCCCCTTGTTTACCCACCTGTTCTCCCATGCATGGCTCGATTTTCGTGAAATTCGCGATGAATTCATGCGCGAAAAGCGCGCCGACTATTTCGTGAACACGCGAAACGCCGTCGCCGTGCAGCGCGAATATGCGGCCCGCAATCCGCACGGCTTCGCGGGCTACGGCAGGAATCTGTGGGGCATCACGGCGGGCGACGGACCGGAAAATCAGCACCTGCGGCTAAACGGGCGGGATCAGCGCTTTTTTGGCTACATGTCGCGCGGCGTGCCCTATGGACCGGACGACGGAACGATCGCGCCGTGGGCGATGCTAGCCACGCTGCCGTTCGACGCC
>DATCDX010000314.1:0-5799 GCA_036510475.1 Steroidobacteraceae bacterium | reverse complement strand
GACGGTCCGGTGCAGGTGACTCGATTGGACAGCGCCATCGACGGCATTCGCGGCCGTTTCGGCGAGCGGTTGCTGACCCGCGCCAGCCTGCTGCCGCGATCCAAAGCGCGGCCCGCGCCCCGCGGCTGAAGTAAGGACTATCCTAGGGCCATGTACACGAGCTTTTTCGGTCTCAGCGAAAAGCCTTTCGCCATCACGCCCGACCCTCGCTATCTCTACTTGAGCGAACGTCACGCCGAGGCGTTGGCGCATCTGTTGTATGGCATCAACGAATCCGGCGGCTTCATTCAACTGACCGGCGAAGTGGGTACGGGCAAGACCACCGTCGTGCGCACGCTGCTGTCGCGGGTGCCGCATCACGCCGACGTCGCCGTGATCTTGAATCCGCGGGTCACACCCGTGGAATTTCTGCTGACCATCTGCGAAGAGCTGGGTCTCGATATCGCCGCTACGGACCGCGACAGCGTCAAGCAAATGGTCGATGCGCTGAATCGGCGGCTGCTGACGGCGCACGCCGAAGGCCGCCGCATCATCGTCATCGTCGATGAGGCGCAGAACCTGTCGCCCGAGGTATTGGAACAGGTGCGCCTGCTGACCAACCTGGAAACGCCCACCCAGAAGCTGTTGCAGATCATCCTGATCGGGCAGCCTGAGCTTCGCGAATTATTGGACCGCACGGAGCTGCGCCAGCTGGCGCAACGCATCACCGGCCGTTATCACCTGCAACCCTTGTCGCGCGAAGAAACCCGCGGCTATGTGCGCCATCGGTTGCGCGTGGCCGGCGCCACCGAGGAGATCTTTACCTCCGCGGCGCTCGACGAGGTGTACCGGCTGGCGTCGGGAATCCCGCGGGTGATCAATGTCAGCTGCGATCGTGCGCTGCTCGGTGCCTATACTCAAGAAACGCGAAAAGTCAGTGCCGCGCTGGTGCGCCGCGCCGCCGGCGAGGTCTATGGCCGCCGCTTCCTGCCCAGGTGGCTGAGGTGGCTGGCGGGCGCCGCGGCCCTTGCGGGTATCGCCGGTGGTGCGTTTTTGAGCTGGCATCTGTGGCATCACCCCCAAAGCGCGCTGCGTGCCGCCGGCCATCCGGCCGCGCATGTCGCAGCCCATCCGGCGCCGGCACCTCCGGCACTTTCCAAAGCGCCGGCACCTGAGTCGATCAACGCCCTGCTCGAAGCCAATAGCGCAAATACCACCGATGCGGCCGCCTTCCGCCGCTTGTTATCGTTATGGGGAACGGCCATGGCCGACGACAACGACCCCTGTGGTCAGGCGGCCAAGTCAGGGCTCGCCTGCCTGGAGCAACGCGGCTCTTGGGCACAGGTCCGAGCGTTGAACCGGCCCGCCATTTTGACGCTCAACGACGATCACGGCCAGCGGCACCGAGTGGTGCTGTCGGCGCTCGGCGATCGATTCGCGACACTCGATTTGGGCGAGCACAATCAGCGGGTGTCGCTCGACGAGCTGTCCAAGGATTGGTTCGGCGAGTTCACGGTCGTTTGGAAACCGAAGACCGTGCATACCCGGCCGTTGTCGCTGGGCATGAAAGGCGACGAGGTGCGTTGGCTGCGGCGTAGCCTGAACGCCTTGCGCGGCGCCGCTTCAGATCCCGCGCACGGCGATGTCTACGATCAGGAACTGGCGATCGCCGTGCAGAACTTCCAGCGCGAGCATCAGCTCAACGTCGACGGCATCGCAGGAGTGCAGACTCAAGTCGTGCTCGACACCGCCTTGGCCGAGCCTGGTTCGCCGGTATTAATGTCCAACGCGCCGCGCGGCGGTTGAGGTCCGCATGTCCTTCATTCTCGACGCGCTCAAAAAATCAGAAATCGAACGTCAACGGCAGATCGTGCCCGGCCTGATGGACGCGCGTAGCGCGCAGCGGCGCAGTCGATTGCCGGTCTGGGCCATCGCGGTGGGCGCGTTGCTCGGCGTCAACTTGATCGTATTGCTGGTGGTGTTGACTCAGAAAGGCGCAAAGCCGGCGGCGAGCGCGCCGGCGTCTACGGCGGCGGTTTCGAGTGCGAGGAACACACAGGCAGCACCTGACTTAGGATCACCGCCGCGCGCAGCCGGCGGCGGCGAACCCGCTGCAAGCGCCGCGCAGCACTTCAGCCCGCTCGACAATACGCCGGTGTATGCACCTGAGATTCCAGTGCCGCCCGCGGATGCCGCTGCGCTGCGTCCGACACCGGCGCCGGCGCCGGCAGCGGCTGCGGCAGCGGTGCAAACCTGGCACCGTCCGGACCCGGTGCTGACCGACTCGGACAACACGGCGGCGAGCGAAGAAGTACTGCCGACCTTGAGTGAAATCCATTTGACGGGCTCACAGGCGCTGCCCGAGCTGCACCTTGACGTCCATGTTTACGCGACCCAACCCGCGGAACGTTTCGTGTACATCAACATGCATAAGTATCACGAAGGCTCTGTGTTGGAAGAAGGCCCGACCGTGGAGCGCATCCGCCGCGACGGCGTGGTCTTAAGCTATCACGGCCTGCGTTTTCTGCTGCCGCGCCAATGAGGTTGCGGCGCGTTGAGCCCGATCATGCGATGATAAAGCCATGCGCAAGATCTTAACGCTGACCATGAGCGGCCTGGTTACCGTGCTGCCGCTGGCATTGACGATATACGTCATTTGGTGGTTGGTGCACACCGTGGAAACGTGGCTGCGCCAGGCGCTGATCGCGCTCGGCATCGTCAGGCCTGAAAATTACTGGCCGGGCCTCGGGCTGATCGCCGGCTTTCTGTTGCTGCTGTTCATCGGCAGCGTGGTCAACGCCTACGCCGGTAAAATCCTGCTCAAGTATTGGAACGATTTTTTGGGCCGGATCCCGTTCGTGAAGACCCTCTACGGCGGATTTCGCGACGTGGTGAGCTTGCTGCCGTCCGGGACAGGCGAGAAGCGCGATTTGCAGCGCGTGGTACTGGCGCGCTTCGCGGATGTGCACGCGATCGGCTTCGTCACCCGCGAGGATGTACCGACCGTGCTGCTCGCGCATGGCGGCCACGATTGGGTCACCGTGTATTTTCCCATGAGCTATGCCTTCGGCGGCTACACCATCTATCTGCCGCGCGACCGCATTTCGCCCCTGGACATTTCGGTCGAGGATGCCATGCGACTGGCCATCACCGCGGGCCTCACGGCTGCCGGCAGTCGCACCGATCGCTGAGACCTAAGGGCGTTGCTCAACGTCAAGTACTGCCTACTGATTCTTGCACTCGTGGCCGCGCCGGCATTCGCGCGCGGGGCCGGCGCACCCGGGGTTGCGGGTACATCGGGCATCGCCGGCATGCCCAGCGGGAGCGGCGTGAACGGCAGAGCCGGCCCGCGTTCGCGAGCCGCGGCGGACAGGTTCCGGGCGTGGAAAGCCGCGGCCGTCCAGGCGCTGATCGCGCGTGGCGACCCGGACTCGTTGGCGACGGCTGCCGGCTTAAGTTTCCCGGGTTCCTCCGCTCTGAGCTTGGCCGCCCGCGCCGGCGAGTTAGCGCCGCAAAATGCAGCCATCGGCTGGCTGCGTCTACAGCTATGCGTCGACACGCCGGGCTGCGACATCCGCGATGTGGCGACCGTGATGCGCTGGGTGGACGCCGACAACGGCGCGGTCTGGCTGCCGACTCTGGCCGTGGCGCAGCGGGAAAAGGACGCGACGGAAATCGATCGCGTGCTCGCGGATATGGCGCATGGCTCGCGCTTCGATCTGTATTGGAGCCGCATCGTGGTGTTGATGTTCGACGCGCTCAGCGGCGTGCACAAGGACTTGCCCGGTGGCTATCTGGCATCGGACTCATCGCGGCTGGCGGCACTCTACGGCGTCGTCGGCGCCGAGGTCATTCCTCCTTTCGGGCCGCTGCTGGAGACCTGCCGCGGTCCGGCCGGAACCCTCCGGCGCGATGTCTGTATGAAGCTGTCCAAGACCATGCAGCGCGGCGACACGGTCATCGCGCAGATGGTGGGTTTCAGCATTGAAAGGCGGCTGCTCGCGCCCGACAGCCGAGAGTCCCGGGCGATTGCCGAGCGCAAGCGCCTGTTGGAGTGGCGCATGGCGGCCGCGGCGCAATTCGATACGCCACTGTTGCCGTGGTTGAAGAATGCGCGCGCACGAGCGCGGCTTAAGCAGATGCGCGCGAATCCGCGCGAAGAGGATGTCGGTATCGCGATCTTACGGGAACACCGGATGCCGATCCAACCGTAGGAGGATCACCGCCGGCCATGCGGTTTGCCGCCCGCCCAACAGTAACGTTGATGCTCATCGACGATTCCCACGGCCTGCATGAATGCATAACAAATGGTTGAACCGACGAAGCGGAAACCTCTTTGCCGCAGATCCTTGCTCATCGCGTCACTGTGCGCCGTCGAGGCCGCGATGCTGCCGAGGTGCAGCGGCCGCCGGCGCAATGATTTACCGCCGGTGAACTGCCAGATATAGCCGTCGAAGGAGCCCTGCGCGTCACGGATCTTCAAGTACGCCTGGGCATTGGCGATGAACGCCGCCACTTTGAGCCGATTTCTAACAATACCGGGATCCTGCAGCAGGCGGCTGCGTTTGGCGGAGCCGTAGCGAGCCATTTTCTCGGCGTCGAAACCGTCGAAGGCGAGGCGATAGGTCTCGCGCTTGCGCAGGATGGTGATCCAGCTCAAGCCGGCTTGGGCGCCCTCCAGGCACAGCATTTCGAAAAGATGCCGGTCGGCGTGAACGGGCACCCCCCATTCGGTATCGTGATAGGCGAGGTATAGCGGATCCGCCGGGCACCACGCGCATCGCAGCTTACCGTCGGCATGACGCTGCGCTGAAAGGTTGCGCCAGTTAGGATCGCGCGCCAAACCGCTTTAGGCGTGCAGCCGCACGGAGTGGCTGTCCTTGTAAACCAATTCGATGCGGTCGACCCCGTGCGTGCGGCGTGCCGCGCTGCGGATTTCATGCATCAGCTTGAGCAGTACCCGTGTATTCAATTCCGGGGTCATGGAAAGATGCGGCTCGACGCCCAAGTGCAGCACTGCGAAGCGTTCATGCGCCGAGCGCACGAAAACAGCGACACCCACCGGCCGGCCTTGGTGGGAGATCGCGTACAAAGTTTGCACGCCGGCGATGTCTCCGACCCGAACGCGCAGCCCCCCCTCATGCTCATAGATCTCGGGCACACCATAGGTATCGATGGATTGCAGGATCCCGGTCCGGACGCGGTGCTGGTTTACATTGAAGAACAGTAGCTGTTCCAATGCAGCACGCTGCTCTGGGGCCAGTTTCGACGTAATGGCTATTGAATCGCCCAAGCTCTCCCCGCGATGGGCGCTGCCGCCCTCTGAATGAGTGCCCAGTCACAGAAACAACTTAACGCAATGCAACAGAATCGTCTGGCGCAAGAGACACCGTATCCTATAGCGTCGCTCGCGGAATGACACTAGCGTAGCGGCCTCGTCGCACTTAGCTTGCTGCAATGCAGCGCGGCGTTGCCCGCTGTCGATGAACATTTGACCTGCAAGGCCCTCAATGAAAGGAAATGACCGGTGCTAGCTTCCGAATTCAGCCTCGCGAGCGACATCGTTGAGCTGCTCGTGCTGACCGGCGATACGGCATTCCTGCAAACCCTGCGCGAGGCGGTGGGTGGGGCTCGGCGGCTGTGGCACGTCCCATCCGGTGACAAGGTCAGCGACCTACTGGTGGCCGGCGAAGTGGGCATCCTGGTGCTCGACGTACTGGCCCTGAGCGAGGACGCCGGCGTGTTCATCGCGCAGATCAAACGCCAATTTCCCGATCTCGTGATCGTGGTCGCGGGCCATCGGGACGCCGAGATCGCGCT
>DATCDX010000313.1:0-4457 GCA_036510475.1 Steroidobacteraceae bacterium | reverse complement strand
GCTGCGGTTACGCCTTCAATTGATTGTGGTCGATGATGTTGTGTCCCTTGATAAGCCCGTTGTTTTCACTGCGAGTAAAGACAGGCCCATCCTGTTCACGGCATTGGCCTGGTCAACGGTATTGCTCACGCTGGACAAAGCAGACTTCGCCGATGTCTTGGGTGGACGGTTCTACGGGCTGGATGAGCTGTTGCCGTACGATCTCCTGGAGCGCGAACGAGCGGCGGGACGATTGATCAACTCTCCCTCGTCGCCCCCTCGAACCGCACCGCCAGGAAATCGATGAGTTCACGCACCGCTGGCAAAAGGCCGCGCCGCGTCGGAAATACCGCGTGAATAACGCCGGCTCGCGGCGCCCACTCGGGCAGTACGCGCACCAACGCGCCGCTCTGGAACTCCTCGCGAATGGTCATGGTCGGCAGCTGCACCACGCCCACGCCGGCGAGCGCCGCCAGGCGCAGCGTCATCATGTCGTCGGTGACCAGGCGCGGCGTATGCGGCACCATCACGGCGGCGCCGTCGGGGCCGTCGAGTTGCCAGCTGTGATCGCGCAGCGGCCGTCCCAGATCGACACTGGGGACGGCGTTCAGATCGGCGGGTACCCGGAGTGGCGCATATCGCTGCAGCAGTACCGGGCTTGCGACCAGGCACTGCCTGCTCTCGCCCAGCACCTTCATCACCAGGTCACTGTCCTCCAGCGGCGGAAAGCGCACCCGCAGGGCAACGTCGAAGCCTTCCTGGATCACATCGACCCGCCGATTGGTCGCCTCCAGACGCACCTGGACGCGGCCATGTTCCGCCATGAACTGCATCAGCATCTCCGCCACTTGAAAATGTAACAGCGCCACCGGGCAGGCGACGCGCACCATGCCCTGCGGCCCGGCGCGGGTAAGGTCGATGACTTCCTGCGCCGCTTCCGCCTCCACCAGCATGGCCTTGCAGTGCTGGTAGTAGCTTTGCCCAATCTCAGTGACGGAAAATTTTCGTGTCGAGCGCTGCACCAGGCGCACACCCAGCCGCTCCTCCAGAACGGCGATGCGCCGGCTCAATTTCGATTTCGGCACATTGAGAGCCCGTCCCGCGGGCGCGAAACCTTGGTGCTCGACGACCTGGACGAAGTAGTACAGGTCATTCAGATCCTGCATGGCGCACCTTGAGCGTTCCGGAAATAGGACGCTGAGGATAAGCCACGATGGCTGGTGGACGCACCTCCGTGGCCTTATCTTATCCCCATGAAAAAAGTACTCGGCGTTTATACCGCACCCCGCCAACACTGGGTCGGCGACGGATTTCCAGTCCGATCGATGTTTACCTACGACACCTTAGGGCAGCACATCAGCCCCTTCCTGCTGCTCGACTACGCAGGCCCGATGAAGTTCGAGCCCGCCAAGAAGCCGCGCGGCGTGGGTGAGCACCCCCATCGCGGTTTCGAGACCGTCACCATCGTCTACGAGGGCGAAGTCGAACACCGTGACTCCACCGGAGCCGGCGGCAAAATCGGCCCCGGCGACGTGCAGTGGATGACTGCCGCCTCCGGCATCCTGCACGAGGAGTTCCACTCGCATGAGTTCACCCGTAACGGTGGCACGCTCGAGATGGTGCAGCTATGGGTCAACCTGCCGGCCAAGGACAAGATGGCCGCTCCCGGCTACCAGACGTTACTCAACGCTGACATTCCCGAAGTTCTCCTGCCCGGCAATGCCGGCAAGCTGCGCGTCATCGCCGGCGAGTACGCCGGTCATCGCGGCCCGGCGCGTACCTTCACGCCGATGGATACCTGGGACGTGCGCTTGAACCAGGGCCACACCAGCGAATTCGTGGTGCCCAAAGACCGCACGCTGGCGTTGATCGTGCTGCGCGGCACTGTGCAGGTGAACGGCGCTCAACTTGCGCGCGAGGCGCAAATGGTGCTGTTCGATCGCACGGGCGATGCCATCTCGGTCGAGGCCAACAGCGATGCCACGTTGCTGCTGCTCAGCGGCGAACCCATCGATGAGCCGATTGCCGGCTATGGACCGTTCGTCATGAACAGCAATGAGGAAATCCAGCAGGCCATAGCCGATTTCAACAGCGGGCGCTTTGGCCGCATGTCCGCGGCCTGAGTTTTAATCCGTCCACCTACGATACGATGCCTGCCACGCGCGTATCCTTTAGGGAATTCGAATTGTATGTAAGGGGTGTCACTTGAATGTTCAGGAACGAGTAGTTGCCACCGCCAATGAACTGGTCGCCGCCACCAAGGACGCCAGCATCCGGAAAATCACGGTCCGCGGAAACCTGACCGACACGCCTTCCCTGCGCCTCGCACCGGGCCAGGCGCTGTGCGGTGTAGATGATCTCGCCGCGATCCACTTTGCCGGCGTCGATGGCCTGCAACTGACCTCCGACAACCAGGTTCGCCGCATCTCTCTGCAGACGGCGCCCGACAAACGCGCCATCTTCAACGACACCAGCGTCACCAGCCTCGGCCACATGCTGCTGGCGGGTATTACCACCGTCGGCCAGGTGCAGATTCTTGCGCGCGACAAGGTGCGTGGCGGCCATGTCGAAGTGGATGGCCTCGACGTCATCGCCGCTGACGCGCGCGCCCAAACCGACCGGCCGCAGGGGTTCGGGGTCCATGTTCTGCAGGGTGCGTTCACACTCTGGAATATGCAGGAGGATGTCGCCGTCACCATCTCGGCCCACCTCACGGGCTTGTCCGCCGGCCGCGCTTCCGCGCCGGTGCGCGGCAGCGGCATCTTCGTCAGCGGCGCTGGTTTCAAAGGTGGCCGGCTGACGGTGTCTGTGCTCGAAACCGGCGCGATCTACAGCGACGGCGGCATCGCACCCGGCACGCCCGACGCCATCACCGGCGGCGTATTCACCGTCTTCAACGCATTCGTTGACGTCGTCCGCAACCGCGGCCCCGTCACAACCTACGGCGTCAACGACATGGTGCTCGACAACTGGGGCTCGGTGGACCGCTGGATCGCCGAGGAGAAGATCACCTCCTACGGACCGAGCGGAATAGGCTTCGTCAACTTCGGCATCGTCAACAGCCTCGAGGTTCAAGCGCCGATAGAAACCTTCGGGCAGGGCGCCCGCGGATTCAATGTCTACGCGGGTACGGTCAATCGCGGCGTATTCGACCGCATCACCACCCACGCCGACGGCGCGGTCGGTATCCAGATCAGCCAGCCTATCGGCAAGCTCGAAGTGCACCGGGGAATCGAGACCTTCGGGGGCACCGGCGATTCACTGGTGAAGGGCGTCGTGGTGACCCTGTCGGCGATCGCGCTCAGCGTCAAGGCCGGCGGTTCCGCGCACGCCATCGACATCGAGGGCGGCGTCACCACTCACGGCAAGGGTGTGTCGCCACTCGAGCTCGACGGCTCGATTGGCCAACTGAGCATCGACGGCGGGATCAACGCGGCCGCAACGGGTACTGCGTCCATTTAAGCTTTTGATTTTCTTTGTCTCAGGGACGCACGTTTCCGCGGCAACGCGTGTAGTGCCGACCTACTGGCCGCGTGGCGGCGGCGTGATTTAGGGCGTCATTGCTTCCCTAAGCGTAACGCGTTACACTGTCACGCGTTACGATCATGGGAGAATACAATGGCGGCGGCGGAGCGAATGAGGGCGATGCGTGATCGATGGCGTGCGCGCGGCTTGCGCGAATTGCGCATCGTCGTGCCGGATGCACGGTCGAAGGCAATTCGGCGGCGGGTAGCCAGGGAGGTTGCCGGCTTGGACCCCGCCCGCGAGCTGGCGGCGTTAGAGTGGCTTGAGACGGTATCGGAATTTGACCGAGGATGAGGCGCGGCGACGTCGTCACGGTTGCGGCGGCCGGCGACTACGGCAAGCCAAGGCCAGCGGTGATCGTGCAGACGGACGCCTTTCCGGCTAATCATGCATCGGTAGTGGTTTGCCAGATGACCTCTGACTGCAGCAACGCACCAGATTTTCGCGTGACGGTCGATCCGACGGCCACAAATGGCTTGCGAGTGAGGTCGCAAGTCATGGTGGACAAGCCCGTCACGATCCGGCGCGAACGAATCGGACAGCGGATCGGCCACCTTGACGATCAGGATATTGCGCGGCTCAATATTGCCCTGGCGTTCGTCGTGGGGCTGGCGGATTAGCCGGGCGTTTTGGCCGCATGTCCGCAGCGTGAGGAAAGATCCAGCTAACTCAAACTTTCAGCAAACGGATCAAAAACCTTGATTCCGGGCCTCTGAAAATCCTTCACGTTCCCGGTAGCGATCGTCAGGTTATGACGGCGGGCGATCGCAGCGATATAGCTGTCTTCAACGGGCATCGGCTTGCCCGCCGTCTGTAACTGGTATTGCTGATCCGCCCACACGTGAGCGACCGAGACGTTGAATCCAAGAATCCGGCCGTGCATCGCCTCGATCAATTCGGTCAACCATTTCTGCAACGCTACACGCTGCTTTCCGCGCTTAGTTCGCACCCAA
>DATCDX010000312.1:0-8907 GCA_036510475.1 Steroidobacteraceae bacterium | reverse complement strand
CCGTTCATCTTTTTTTGCGCATCGCTCATTGCACCCCCTCCCCTGCCACGCCGGCGCTGCCTGCTGCAGTGCCTAGCCCCGACTATTCATGAATCACAAAAAAACTTGAAGGAGGCTGGATCGGATAGGTATTTTCCGGAGCGTGAAAAACAGGACGTTTTTCCCGCAGCCTCCAGGGACGGATTCACGGCGGTACGGAAAATACCCATCCGATCCAGCCGCCGCGCACTAAAAAGCTGATTGTTCATAAATAATCCAGGCCGGCGGCACGATATCATCATCCCGCCGGCGCCAGCAGCAGCTCCAGCGTGCGCCGGTACACGGCGTGCAAATGATCGATGTCCGCCACGCGCACGCACTCGTTCACTTTGTGGATGGTCTGGTTGATGACGCCAAGTTCGATCACCTGGGCGCCCATGGGCGCGATGAAGCGCCCGTCGGAGGTCCCGCCGCCGGTGGACAGCTTCGGCACGACTTGCACTTGCTCTTGCACGGCTCGGGCAGCGGCCTGCGACAGTTCCCCGGCGTCGGTGAGAAACGGGTATCCGGAAACAAACCATTCCAGCGAGTACTTGACGTGATGCCGGCGCAACAGATCCTCGATGAGCGCCTGCAGGCCCTCGACGGTCTGCTCCGTGGAAAACCTCAGATTGAAGCGTGCCTTCAATTCTCCCGGAATGACGTTCGGCGCGCCGGTGCCGGCGGCAATATTCGATACCTGGAAAGTCGTGGGTTGAAAATGCCGGTTGCCCTGATCCCAGGTGCGCGTCGTCAGCTCGGCGAGCGCCGGCGCCAGGGCATGTACCGGATTGTCCGCGAATTGCGGATAGGCAATGTGTCCCTGGACACCATGCACCGTGAGACGGCCGCTCAAGCTGCCGCGGCGGCCGATCTTGATGGTGTCGCCGAAGACGCTCTCGCTCGATGGCTCGCCGACCAGGCACCAATCGATGGCCTGGCCGCGCTCGCGCAACACCTCGACCACCCGGCGCGTACCGTCCACCGATGGGCCTTCTTCATCGCTGGTGATCAGGAAAGCGATGGTGCCGCGATGGCGCGGATGCTGTGCCACGAAATCTTCGCAGGCGGTCAACATGGCCGCGAGACCGCTCTTCATGTCCGCCGCGCCGCGCCCGTACAAGAGTCCGTCGCGAATCACGGGCTGGAACGGATCGCTGCGCCATTCGTCCAACGGCCCCGAGGGCACCACATCGGTATGTCCGGCGAAGCAAAATACCGGACCGCCGCTGCCGCGCGTCGCCCAGAAATTATCGACCGGGCCAAAGCGCATCCGTTCGGCGGCAAAGCCGATGGCCTCGAGCCGTTCGATCATCAGCGCCTGACAGCCGCCATCGGTGGGGCTGACCGACGCCCGGGATATCAGGTCCTGCGTCAGTTGCAGGGTGCTCGACGGGAGCATCAGAAACGAAGCACTGGGGCCTGGCGCCGCAGATTGACCCATAGGCCGTACGCACCCAATGCGGCGGCGCAGATCAGCACCCAGGCCGGCATGGCCAGCCCGAGAAATCGCCAGGTGATTTTGGCGCACTCGCCGGACCCCGTGAGTACCTTGACCAGCACTTCACTCAAGGAAAATATTTTGAGCATGAAGTCCAAGGAGGCGCCACAGGAGGGCACGCTGCCGGGCGGCAGATTCTGGATATAAAGATGCCGGGCGGCGACGCCGATGGTGGCGAGCGCGGCCAGCAGCAGCAGTAACGCATACACTCGCCTACCCCTACCCGAGGGGTCGTGCGCCGCCGCGATCAGGAATACCAACCCTAAGGCGAACACGCCGATCCTTTGAAAGATGCACAAGGGACAGGGCTCCAAGTGCATCACAAACTGGGCGTAGTAGGCGTACGCCAACAAGGCGGCGCAGGCCAGAAATCCGATGAGGTTGCCGCTGCGCGTCGTCATCAGCGGCTGGGACGGGCGTGCGCGGCATCGATCTGCTTGGCGACGTCTTCCAGTGAGGAGTGGCGGATGTCCTTGCCGTGCACCATATAAATCACGTATTCGCAGATATTCTTGGCATGATCGCCGATCCGCTCCAAGGCGCGCACGATCCACATGATCTCGAGCGCGCGCCGAATGGTGCGCGGGTCCTCCATCATGAACGTGATGCACTGGCGTTGGATGGCCTCGTACTCCTCATCCACCATCTTGTCTTCCTGCGCGGTCTTCAACGCGGCCTGCGAGTCCATGCGGGCGAAGGCGTCGAGCGCATCGTGCACCATCTGCGCGACCTGGCGGCCCAGATGCTTGACTTCGCGGTACTTGTCCGCCGGCAATTCCATGGTGGCAAGCCGCGAGGCGATGTAGCCGATTTTCTCGCCCTCATCGCCGATGCGCTCAAGATCGGTGATGGTCTTGATGATGGCCACGATCACCCGCAGATCGCCGGCGGCCGGTGCGCGCAGCGCCAATATGCGACTGCACTCCTCGTCGATCGACAGCTCCATGCCGTTGACCTTGTAGTCATCGGTCGCAACCGATTCGCCCAGGCTGCTGTCGCCTTCGACCAGGGCCGTAATCGCCTTATGTAACTGCTGCTCCACGAATCCGCCCATCTGCAGGACCTGGTTACGGACCTTTTCCAGGTCTTCGTTGAAGCGGCGGGAAATGTGGTGTGTGAGGTCGGCCGTTTCCATAAAAATCACCTTGAAGCCTTAGGAGTACCAACACTCCAAAATACTCGCGTTCGTTTACATCTGATTACACCGCGCGTCAACACCGCACTCGATATTTGTGACACGGGCTGTGCGCCGGTCGCCGCGCGCGCTCGCCCCTCGCGCGTTTGCCGCCTCACGCGCTCGCCGCCTCACGCGCTCGCCGCAATGGGTACTCCCTGTTTGTAGATTCGCTGCGGCGGAAAGTGACAGGTAAACGTGCTGCCCTTGCCTTCCGCGCTCTGCACTTCAAGCCGGCCGCCGTGACGCTGCAAGGCGTGCTTGACGATCGCGAGCCCCAACCCGGAGCCGCCCTGGCCGCGCGACCGCCCCGCGTCCACCCGATAAAAGCGCTCCGTGAGCCGCGGGATATGCTCCGCCGAAATGCCGATGCCGCTGTCGATCACGGCGAAGTACGCACCCTCCTCGTCGCTCCACCAGCGCATGCGCACCGTACCCTCCTTCGACGTGTATTTCAGCCCATTCACCAGCAAGTTGGTGAACGCCGACTCCAGTTCATGCGCGGCGCCGTACAAGCCATCCGCGGACTGCAAATCCAGTAAAACATGGCGTGGCCGGTCGGCGCCGGCCAGTGCGTCGCGGTGCAATCGCTCCAGCATGCGCGGCACATCGATCGGCTCGCGCACCGCCTCGCCTTCGGCGGATTCCAGACGCGACAACACCAACAGATCGGCGATGATGGCGTTCATGCGCTGCGCCTGCGCGCGCATATCCTTGATCGGGCCGGCCCAGCTCGAGTCGATGGATGGGTCGTCGGCCAGCGTATCGAGATAGCCGGAGATCACGGTCAACGGCGTGCGCAACTCGTGCGAGGCATTGGCGACGAAGTCCTTGCGCATCGCCTCGAGCCGCATTTGCCGCGTCACATCCCGCACCAGCAACAGCGACTGGCCGCCGCCGTAAGGCACCACCTGCAGCGCCAGGTACAGCTCCAACGGCACCGGCGGCCGGATGATCAAGGGCATGGCGAAGTCATCGCCATGCAGGTAGTGCACGAATTCCGGCGTCCGGATCAGATTGTCAATGCGCAGGCCCACATCCCCTGGCCGCTTCAAGCCCAGCAGGCGCGCCGCCTGGCGGTTGAACCAGACGATGTCGCGTTGCCCGCTGAGAATGATGACACCGTCAGGCAGCGCCGCCGTCGAGCGGCGCAACTCACGCAACAATTGCACCAGCCGTTGTTTGTGAAATTGCTTGCGCCGATGCAGCCGCACCACCTGCGCCACGATGTCGCCCCAGATGCCGCCGATGTCGGGCGGGTCGAGTTGCGAGCGCAGCCGCAACCAACGGTCGACCCGATGCAGATTGGCCAGCTGCCAACCCGAGTACAGGCAGGCGGCGACCAGGACCCATAGCCAAATAGGTCCTATCAGCAGGCCCAAACACAGACCCACCAACAACACGCCCGCGAGCCGCGCGAGCGCGAACGTCCACATCGCTGCCATTGGCTGGAGGATTAGCCCGCCTTATGCGTCTCGCGTGGAGAATCGATAGCCGGCGCCACGCACTGTTTGCACCAACCGCTCCAATAGGTAAGGTTCGAGCGCCTTGCGCAGCCGGCGTATATGCACGTCCACGGTGCGCTCTTCCACATAAGTATTACCGCCCCAGACCCGGTCGAGCAACTGGCCGCGCGAAAACACCCGCTCCGGATGGGTCATGAAGAAATGCAACAGGCGGTATTCCGTCGGCCCCAGGGCGATTTCGCGCGCACCCGCGCTGACCCTGTGGCTTAAGTCATCGAGCTTCAGGCCATCGGCTTCCACGGTATCGGCCGCCCCCGCCGGCGCGGCGCGGCGCAGCACCGCCTGGATGCGCGCCAGCAATTCCCGTGGCGAGAACGGCTTGGTCATGTAATCGTCCGCTCCACCTTCCAAGCCGCCGATCTTGTCCTGCTCCTCGACACGCGCCGTCAGCATGATGACCGGAATCTCCGCCGTGTCCTTGGCGCGCTTCAGCGACCGGGTCAGTTCCAAACCGCTCATATCAGGCAGCATCCAATCGACCAGCATCAAGTCCGGCCGCACATCCACGATCCGGGCGCGCGCCTCGCGGCAATCTTGCGCCTCGCCCACTTCGTAACCCGCGCGTCGCAAGCCAAAAGCGATCATGTCGCGAATCGCTTTTTCGTCTTCGACGATGAGGATGCGCTTGGCCGTCATATGGCTAGTCCCTTGATTCTTCTAGCCCACTATTACATCGCTGCATTGTGACAATTCCGTGACATCGACTATTGGCCTGGCCGCGAGGCCGCTCCTCGCAAAGCCGCGCGCTCAGCTTCGGTCAGGGCCACCTTGTCGCGCAAGTACAGCGGCTGCAAGTCGGCGGGATCGATCCCCTCACCGGCCGCCAACCGCAGCGCGCCCAAGCGCGCGCACTCACGCGCGTTCGGCAGAGCCTGCGCATGCACCGGGTCAAGTTCCAACCCCGGCAGCGACGCCAGCGCCGGATAAGCGGCAAAACCGCGACCGATCCCGTGGTAGCGGTGGGCCGTAGCAGGGACGACGCCATCAGGAGGGCCGACCCGTGGCGCGCCGCTCGCCACCAGTCCGCGCCCAAGGTCCGCCGCGAAACATCCCCAGTACACCTCACCCATGCGCGCATCCAGGCAGGTCAGTGCATGCTCCGCACCGCCCTGAATGACTTGCAACGCCAGCGCCTCCAGCGTCGTCACCGGCACCACGGTAAGGCCGCCGCCGAAGGCCAAGCCCTGCGCCACCGCGACGCCGATCCGCACCCCCGTGAATGAGCCCGGCCCGATACCGGCCGCGATGCCGTCCAGCATGGATAAAGAGAGTTGAGCCTCCGCCAAGACTTCGTCCACCATGCCGAGAATCCGCTGCGCATGGCCCCGCGCCAATTCGGCAAAGCGTCCGATCACTTCGTCGCCGCTGAGCAGCGCCACCGAACACGCCTCGGTCGCGGTATCGAGCGCCAGTACACGCAAAGGTTTAACTCACGCGCGATGCGGCAGGCATCGCGGACGTAAGCGCGCGCAAACGGCCGGCGAGAAATTCCGCCGCCACCGCGCTGTCAGTGATCACCGGGCCCGGCGGCAGAGCATCCAAAAACACGCGGCCATAGGGTTTGGTCTTGAGCCGCGGATCGCCGACGACGATCACGCCGAAATCATCGAAGTCGCGAATCAAACGCCCCACTCCTTGTTTCAATGCCAGCACCGCCTGCGGCAGTTGATACTCGAAGAACGGATTGCCGCCGCGGCGGCGAATTCCTTCCAGACGCGCTTTTAGCAAGGGATCATCGGGCGATGCGAACGGCAACTTGTCGATCGCGACGATGCACAGCGCCTCACCCTTCACATCCACACCCTCCCAGAAACTCCCCGTGGCCAGCAGCACGGCATTGCCGAGTTCGCGAAACCGCTGCAGCAACGCTTCCCGTGGTGCCTCACCCTGCACCAATACGGGAAACGGCGGATTCGGAAACCGCAGCTTTAATTCCCGGACGCCCTCCGCCAGTCCGCGATAGCTGGTGTAGAGCAGAAAGGCCCGGCCGCCGCAGGCCTCGAGCAGCGGTGCACAGGCATCGATGAATTTGGCGGCGAACGCCGGAGCCTGCGGTTCCGGCATGCGCGGCGGCAGAAAGATGCGCGCTTGCGTTCGATAGTCGAACGGGCTGTCGATGCGCACCGTGCGCGCTTCCCCTAAGCCGATCCGCGCGGCGAAATGCGAGAAATCCTCGCCGATCGCCAACGTCGCGGACGTGAACACCCAGGCGCAGGGCCGCGACTCGACGTATTCCCGCAGCCGCTCCGCGATTTCAAACGGCGTGTACTGCAACAGCAGACCACCCGGATTGGCGTCGACCCAACGCAATCCCGTGTCATCGGACAATTCCCGCAAGGCGGCCAGGGAGTTGGCCAAGGCCGCCGCCCGCCGCGCGCAGTTCGCGGTAGCCGCTCCGGCGCCTAAGCCCTCGAGTTGAGTCCCGATGTCACTGAGCGCGGTCTCAAGGTCCGGCAATGTATCCAAAAAAGAATCCGGCAAACTCGCCCATTCGTGGCGGCCTTGCGGCTGCGGCAACGTGTCGCGCAGGTCAAGGAGGCGCGCCTCCACGACGGCAACGGCAGCGCTGATGGCCGGCGCCCGCACACCCGCGGCCGCCATCTCCACGGTGATATCGCGCAGCAGAAGTTGGACCTGGCGTACCGACCAAACCTGACCGAAGAACTGCGCCGCGATGTCCGGCACCTGGTGCGCCTCATCCAAAATGACCGCTTCCGCGCCCGGCAGCAGATCGCCGAAACCCTCGTCCTTGAGCGCCAAATCCGCCAGCAATAAATGATGATTCACCACCACGATGTCGGCCGCCTGCGCGTTGCGCCGCGCCTCGAACACATGGCAGCGCGAGAACTGCGGACACTCCTGGCCCAGACAATTTTCACGCGTCGAGGTGATGCTCGGCCACAGCGAGGACTGCTCCGGCAAATCAGTGAGTTCCGACAGGTCACCGGCCTTCGTCGTCGCCGCCCACCGCGACACGCGCGCCAACATGCGCAACGTGCCGCGCTCGCCCTCCAGCAGCGAACCCTGCTGCGTCGCCAGCTCCAGCCGATGCCGGCAAAGATAGTTGGCACGGCCTTTGAGCAAGGCGATTTTCACCGGCAGCCCCAACGCCCGCGCCAGCAGCGGCACATCACGGCGAAACAACTGATCCTGCAACGTGCGCGTCCCGGTGGAGATGATGACGCTGCGCCCCGACAGTAACGCGGGTATCAGGTAGGCAAAGGTCTTGCCCGTGCCCGTGCCCGCTTCGATGATCAAGGGCTCGAGACGCGCCAACGCCAGCCCCACCGCCTTCGCCATCGCCGCCTGCTCCGGGCGATGCGCGTACCCCGGCAAGGCTCGCGCCAACGGACCCTCCAGGCTGAAAATGTCGTTGTAGTCGCTGTTCATACCGCGTAGTCGCCGCTCATCGCACGTAACCGCCGTTCATTACACTTAGCCATGGCGCCGCTGCGCGTTGCGCATAGCCGCCGCGCACCCGCGTACCTCGCGGCGCAGCGTTAGCCTACGATGTTTTGCCACGGACTATTTGACCAAGGTGCGAAAACGCACGAATGCCACCGAATTGGCTTTCAAACTGTTCTTCAGTTGCCATCGGATATGAGTGTAATCGGCGGCGACCGCCGGCCGCAGTCGCCCGTCGACTCCCCGCACTTTGAGGTTTTCGGCGTCGTCAAAACTGTGGCCACCGTCGACCGAATAGCTCACCCGCGCACCCGGCCCCACCGCCGAATCCGCGACGTATTGCATGTGCTCGGGGATGGGATTGGTGACGACCGGAGCCGCCACCACCGTGGCGCCGACGTTGCGTACTTCAAGCGTGTAGATCAGCCGATCACCGGGCACGACCCGATCCGCAGGCGCGAGGTGGGTGACCGTCCGGCCGTCCTGCGTGGACCTCGACTCGATCTCCGCGATGGACTTGATTGAGAGCGGGCTCGAGGCGGCCTGGGCGGTGGTGGTGGTGGCGGCGGTGGCGGCGGCGGTGGCGATTGCCATCATTGCCAGTGGCCACCAAGCTTTGCGCAGGCGGCCCGACGAACGCCAACCGAAAAATTTGCGTCGGCGAGTGTGCGACCGGTCGCGCGCGCAAGCGCCGGCAAATAGACGGTTGCAGGCGAACAGCGCTCGGCTGGTGAGCAAATGACGGCATTTAAATGGGGGGTAATGAATATCAGTCAAGGCGGGCCGTTCGCACCGGGCTAGTACGCGTCATTTTGGATTTTCAACTTTACCTCAATAGCGCACAGCAGACTTCCTGCTGCCATCCGGTAGTTGCGTCTGAGTGCGCTGCCTGAGATCGAGCTTTAGCCAGTATTGGCGCTCGATCCAGTCACGAGCGGCCGTTCACGAGATACTATTAATATATTTAAATCAATAAGTTATAATTAATACTTAAATGCATTTATACAACATTCGTGGATTGGAAACTTGCGGCTACCATGTCGCGGCGAGTGGCGCAAGTTGGCGCCATGCAGGGCATCTGTCATCCTTAATAGTCTTACTGCCTGCTCCGAAGGACTCCTATGGCCACTGCCCCACAGCATGTAACTTCGCTTGCTTCTTTGAGTCCCGGTGTTTCGGCTTGGGTCGACGAGGTCGCCAAACTCACGCAGCCGCGAGACATCCATTGGTGCGACGGCAGCGATGCCGAGTTCCAGGCAATGGAACGAGAATTGATCGCCTCC
>DATCDX010000311.1:0-6081 GCA_036510475.1 Steroidobacteraceae bacterium | reverse complement strand
TGCCAAAACCCGCGCCGCCACCATCGCACAGACCGCATCGCGCTGCGGGCTCGGCCGCGAGGCGATCAAGGACTCAAAGCCGAGCCCTTGCATGGCTACACGCACCGCCTGCACCGCGCCGTGAGATCGGGACCGCGTGGTATGCCACAACTGCTCGACTGGCAACACGCTCTGGCCCGAGAGCACCGCTCGAATCGCATCAATTTGCTCGTCCGATAGGGCTGAAAGATTGGCCAGCGTGCGTTTACGCACCTTCTTGCCTTCGCGGTAGGACTCGCGCAGCAGGTACGTGGGCCTTGAGGTTCGATTCGGCACGCCATCGATATGCATGGCTACATGATGCCAGGCGGCGCACCGAAAAACAACTCCCCAATCGTAATTACATGGCTACACTATGCGCCCAGCCCAGACGCAGATTTGCCCGCAAAGCCTAGCAATTCCAGGCTCTCTTCAATCTCACATCAGGAAATAGGGGCAGAACTCCCGGCTAGCCTTACATTCCGCACATCGTCTGACACATTTCCGCGTAATTACCGCCAGCGATGACGGGCTTGAGGCTATTTCTGCGTCTCGAGTTCGATCAAGTGCAGGGTCTGAGCCTCCCAGACTCGGAGTAATTTCTTGGCTTTGCGCTGGTTTGCGATTGCGAGGCGCATGATCTGGGCTTGCTCGGGCGTGAGCGTGCGGTGGCGTAGCTTGCCGGCTTTCAGATAGCTCCACTCGAAGTACGGGCCATGCCGGGCCGCCGGATCACTCGCGCAGTGGCAGCGGGGGTTGCCGCAGACTTTCATCCGCTTGAGCAAAGTCCCCGACGATAGGTACTCCATGGCCGAGAGCGTGCGCTGGATCTCGGCGATCTTTTCTCGTGATTTGGTCGATTTGGTGTCGGCGGCGGTCGGCATGGTAGTTGACTGATCTATGGACTGGCGATAGTATTATCGCCAGAGGATTGTAATGCAAGTACGCTCATCGCGCGCTGCGGACTTCTCTCTTAAAACCGAGAGGCTGGGACCTCTACCCCTCGTTAATCACTTCCTCGAACGCATGGGCCTCGCGGCGCTCCTCGAGAAGCACGTCCCGACCGCAGATAAACGCCGCCGCGTCCCGCACGCCCAGGCCCTCGGCGTGCTGGTGCGCTCGATCGTGGTTGAGCGTGAGCCGATCTATCGCGCCCAGGAGACCGTGCATGGTTTTGGCACGGGGCTGTTTGGCGTCGCCGAGGAAGACATCGAGAGCTTGAGCGATGACCGCTTGGGCCGTGCGCTCGATCGGCTATTCGAGGCCGATCGGGCGGCGTTGCTCACGGAGGTAGTCCTGGCCGTCGCCAAGCGGTTTTCCGTGCAGCTGAAGCGACTGCATAACGACAGTACGTCGATCGCCTTCTGCGGTCAGTACCGCGACGCACGCTCGCTGAGTAAATCGGGGCAGCGGGCGCCGGCGATCACGTACGGATATTCCAAGGACCATCGCCCGGATTTGAAGCAACTGCTGTTCATTCTGACCACCGATGCCGACGGCGGCGTGCCCGTCCAGTTTCGCACCGCCGACGGCAACACCAACGACTCGATCACCCACATCGAGACCTGGACGACGTTGCGTAGCGTGGCTGGCCGCGCCGATTTCCTCTACGTCGCTGACTCCAAGCTCTGCAGTCACGATAACTTGAGCTTCATCGACCGGGCCGGCGGCCGCTTCGTCACCGTCCTGCCACGCTCACGCCGGGAAGATAAGCATTTTCGCAAGCTTCTACAGACCGAGGCTCCGGCCTGGGAGCTGGTCTGGGATCGCCCCAACGCCCGGCGCCGTGAGGGTGCGCGCGATCTCTGGTCGGTCTACCGTGACCCCCTGGGTTCAGCCGACGGATTTTCCCTGATCTGGGTCTGGAGCACGCTGCTCACGTTGCGCCAGCAGGCGCGTCGTCACCGCAATATCGCCACCGCCACCGAGGCGCTCACCGCGCTGCGTCGGCGCATCCTCGGGGCCCGATCCCGGATCCGCGGGGGTGCGCGCATCGACCTGGAAGTCGAGATGATCCTCCAGCAGAACCGAGTGCAACGGTATCTGAGGGTCAAGCGCGTTCCCCGCCCCGAGCACACCTTCAAGCAGAAGCAACGCGGTCGCCCCGGACCCGACACCGAGTATCGGCGAGTCACCGTTCGTCGCTACGATCTGCAATGGACCATCGATCAGGCCGCCATCGACTACGACAAGAAGAGCGACGGCATGTATCCACTCATCTGCAACGACCGCAATCTCACCGCCGCTCAAGTCCTCGAGGCCCATAAAGGCCAGCCGACCATCGAGAAGCGCTTCGAGCAGATCAAGACCGTCCACCAGATCGCGCCGGTGTTTCTGAAAAACCCAGGACGTATCGAGGCGCTATTCACCCTGTATTTCCTGGCCTTGCTGGTCCAAGCGCTCATCGAGCGGGAACTGCGGCTCGCGATGAAGCGCGAGAAAATCAAAGAACTACCGATCTACCCGGAACAGCGCCTTTGCAAACGCCCGACCACCGAGCAAATCCTGCGACTGTTCAGTCTGGCCGAACGCCACACGCTGCTCCGCGAAGACAAACCCGTCCAGTCCTTCCCGCCGCAGCTCACCGATATTCAGCTACAAACCCTCGATCTGCTCGGCGTCCCGGCAAAATCCTTCATCGGCTGATCGCGCATGGCGGAAATTCACCACAAATCATGTCTGCGATGTGCGGAATGTAAGGCTGGAGTGAATCCGAATGGCCCTCGAGAAGAAATCCAATGAGAATATGCGCCCTTTCTACGGCCGCGAAGCAGAGCTGAGGCGGCTTAAGGAGCTGGAGAATAAGAAGACCTCCAGCCTCGTGGTCATCTCCCGATGAAGACTATTTTTCCGCGACCATCGATTTCAGCGACCTGCTACACGCCAAATGACCACGCCGGCGCGCCCGGCGCTGCGGGCTACGCGCCCAAGGCCGGGCATTCTGGACCTTTCCCTAGCCCCACACCTCGCGCGCCGTTTCCACGACCAAGCGCAACTTCGCCGCCTGCTCCTCGATGCTGAGCGCGTTGCCGTCCACCGTCGAAGAGAACCCGCATTGCGGGCTCAAACACAGTTGCTCCAGCGGCACATACCGGGCGGCTTCGTCGATCCGCCGCTTGAGAGAATCCTTGGTCTCGATGGCGCCCCGTTTGGTGGTGACCAGGCCCAGCACCACTATCTTGTCCTTGGGCACGAAGCGCAGCGGCTCGAACCCGCCCGAACGGTCGTCGTCGTACTCCAGGAAAAAGCCATCGACATTCAGCCCGCCGAACAGCGCTTCGGCCACGTGATCGTAACCGCCCGCCGCCACCCAGGAGGAACGGAAGTTGCCCCGGCACATATGCGTGCAAACCGTCATGCCGGCCGGCCGCTTGGCCAGCGCTGCGTTGAGTGTTTCGATGTACACGAGATGCTGGCTCTCGGCGCTGCCGCCGAGGGTGGCGATGTACTCGCGCTGTTTGGGATCGTTCAAGTACGCGAGGCTGGTGTCGTCCAGCTGCAAATAGGTGCAGCCGAGCTTGGCGAGTTCCTCGATCTGCTCTGCATAGACGGCGGCCAGGTCGCGCCAGAATTCCCGGAGATCCGGATACACCGCTGCATCGATGGCGGCGCGGCCGCCGCGATAGTGCATCATGCTGGGGCTGGGAATGGTGAGCTTGGGCGTGCCGCGGGTGATGGATTTCAGGAATAGAAAATCCTCCGCGAAAATGCATTTCTGCAACTTGAGCTTGCCCGTGACGCGCAGCGCCGCGGGCGTGAATTCGATGTCGCCCTTTTCATTGTGAAAATGCACGGCGAGCTTGTTCTCGACCTTGGTCGCGCCTCCGATCTGGTACAGGAAGTCCATGTGCCAGGAGCCGCGCCGCAACTCCCCGTCGGTGATGCCCTCTAGCCCTAAGTCTTCCTGCATTTTCACCACGCCGCGAATCGCCTCGTCCTCCGCGGCACGCAGCTGCGCGGCCGATATCTCGCCGCGCTTGGCGCGCTCGCGGGCCTGCAGAAGTTGCGGCGGCCGCAACAGGCTGCCTACATGGTCGGCGCGAAACGGCGGCCGGTTACGCTTCATGAGCCGCTCCTTGGCGCGCCGGCCGCGCGGCGAGTTTCGCGAGGCGCGCATCGAGACGCGGGAACACCCGGCGCGCATTAGCTTCGAAGATTTTATGGCGATCGGCCTCATTCAGCGGCAGCGCGTCCAGATAGCGTTTGGTGTCGTCGAAGTACTGGCCTGTCTCCGGGTCGATGCCGCGCACGGCACCCACCATTTCCGAGCCGAACAAGATGTTGTCGGCCGGAATCACCTTCAGCAGCAGTTCGATGCCCGGCAGGTGATACACGCAGGTGTCGAAGAACACGTTCTTGAGCAGCGAATCGGCGAGCAGCGGCCGCTTGAGGTCCTGCGCCAGCCCACGGTAGCGGCCCCAATGATAGGGAACCGCACCGCCGCCATGCGGGATGATGAATCGCAGGGTCGGAAAATCGACGAACAGATTGCTGGTCAGAAACTGCATGAAGGCCGTCGTGTCGGCGTTGATGTAGTGCGCGCCGGTGGCGTGGAAATTCGGATTGCAGGAGGAGCTGACATGGACCATCGCCGGCACGTCGAGCTCGACCATTTTCTCGTACAGCGGATACCAATGCCGATCGGTCAGCGGCGGCGAGGTCCAATGGCCGCCGGAGGGATCCGGGTTCAAATTGCAGCCGATGAAGCCGAGTTCACGGATGCAGCGCTCGAGTTCCGCGGCGCTATGCGCCGGCGCCGCGCCGGGGGACTGGGGCAATTGGCAGACGCCGACGAAGTTGTCGGGATATAGCTCCACCACCCGATGGATCAAGTCATTGCAGGCCTGCGACCAGCGAAGGCTGGTGGTTTCACTGCCGATGTGGTGCGCCATGGCAGAGGCGCGCGGCGAGAAAATCGTCAGGTCCGTGCCGCGGGCCCGCTGCAGCTTGAGCTGCGCGTTCTCCAGACTGTTGCGAATCTCATCATCGCCGATCTTGAATTCGGCGCTCATGGACAGGTCGTTGCCGGCCTTGAGACCGGCGATTTGAGCCTCGCGAAATTTCTGCAGGGCCGCCGGGGCCGTGGTGTAGTGACCGTGACAGTCGATGATCATGTGCAATCCCCTGAAAGTGCTGTTCAGTCGGCCCAGTACAGACGGCTGGGATTGTCCACCAGGATCTGCCGGCGCGTTGGCGCATCCGGGCAAACTTGCGCGAATAGATCGACCAGTTCGCCGTCGTTGGGCATGTCCTTGCTGATGTTCGGGTGCGGCCAGTCGGTGCCCCATAGAATTCGCCGCGAATCCACGGCGATCAGCGCGCGCGCGAACGGCACGGCGTCGAGAAACGGCCGTTTCCCCACCGACACGCGCTCCGCCCCGCACACCTTGACCCAGGCCAGCGGATTGCTGCGGAACAAATCGAGCAGCAGCTGGAACGGGCGCTGTTCCAGGCCGTCCGCCGCCTTGACCCGCCCCATGTGATCGATGATGAAGGGCACGTCGATGCGGCTCAAGAGATCCTGCTGAGTCAATATGTCTTCCGCGTCGAAATGCAAAACCACATGCCAGCCCAGGGGCTTGATGCGCGCGATCAGGCGATGGAACACTTCGAGATCCGGGACGCCTCCCAAGTGTTTGACGAAATTGAAGCGAATGCCGCGAATGCCGCCCGCGTGCAGACGCTTGAGCTCAGGCTCGGTCACCGCATCATCGACGCAGGCCACACCGCGGTAGGCCCCGCCGCTCGATGCGATGGCATCCAGGGTCACCGCCATGTCCGTCCCATGGCAGCTTGCATGCACGATGACGGCACGCGACACGCCAAGATGCGAATGCAGCCTGCGCAGATTCTCCACCGGGGCATCGGGCGGCGTGTAGCTGCGGTCGGGCGAGTAAGGGAATTTATCGGCGGGTCCGAACACATGGCAGTGCGCATCGCAGGCGCCGGACGGCAGGATCAGGTTGGGCTTGATGGGATTTGGGTCCGAGGCTGGGCAGCTCTTCAGCGGATTCCTGCCTGAGGTGCCCGCTGCGCCCACGCTGCCCGCGGCAGATGCGCCGC
>DATCDX010000310.1:0-10450 GCA_036510475.1 Steroidobacteraceae bacterium | reverse complement strand
GGTCTGCCGGCATCGATCGGCGCACAGTTCGCGCAGCGCGGCCGTTTGGTCATCGACGTGGACGGCGATGCCAGCATCCGCATGAACATCGGCGAACTGGAAACCGTCACCACCTACGATCTGCCCGTCAAAGTGGTGGTGCTCAATAATTGCGGCGACGGCATGGTCAAGCAGTGGCAGAAGCTATTTTTCAGCGGCCGCCTCAGCGCCAGTGACAAGAGCCTGCACACCAAGGACTTCGTCAAAGCGGCGCAGGCCGATGGTTTCAAGTACGCGGTGCGGCTCGACAAGAAGGCGGATGTGCCGAGAATCATCGAGGAATTCATTCGATTTCAGGGCCCTGCCTTCCTCGAAGTCATGATCGATCCCGATGCCGGCGTCTATCCCATGGTGGCTCCCGGACAGGCATACGCGGAAATGATCACCGGTGAGCACATCCCCTCGCGCACGCAGGTCGACATCAAGACCCCGGGCCCGTCGGAAATGTTCTGATTTTCGGCGCCGGGTTGATTTAGGCGCGGCGCGCGCCGGCGCTACCAGACACCGCTGTTGGGCATGGTGGTCCACGGCTCGACGGGCGCCTGTGCCGCGCCCTTCTGCAGCAGCTCAATGGATATGCCGTCCGGTGAGCGCACGAAGGCCATGCGGCCGTCGCGCGGCGGCCGGTTGATAGCGACCCCGTTATCCATCAAACGCCGGCAGGTCGCGTAAATGTCATCGACCGCATAGGCCAGATGCCCGAAGTTGCGGCCGCCCGGATACGGTTCAGGATCCCAATTGTGCGTGAGCTCCACCTGGGCTTGATCGTCGCCGGGCGCCGCCAAGAACACCAGGGTGTAGCGACCCTGAGCGTAATCCCGGCGCGACAATTCGGCGAGGCCGAGCGCGTCGCGGTAAAAGCGCAGCGATTGCTCGATGTCGGTCACGCGTACCATAGTGTGCAGATATTTCATGGCGTTTCTCTCGTGGAATACTCAAATCTGGATTGGAACAGCAAATCTGGAGGAAGCAATGCATAAAAGCAAACTCGGTGGCTTCATCATCGATTGCCAAACCGACGATCTTGCGCAGGCCGCCGATTTTTGGGGCGGTGCGCTCGGCATGCCGGTGCGGGAATTACCGGCCGATGAGAGCGACACCTACAAAGCGCTCGAAGATTCCCAGCATGATCTGCACATCGAGGTGCAGAAGGTCAATCACCCGAGCCGCGTGCATCTCGACATAGAGACCGACGATATCGAGACAGAGGTTCAGCGGTTGGAAAAGTTAGGCGCCAAACGGCTGCAAAATATTCACACCTGGTGCGTGATGGAGGCCCCGACGGGCCAGCGGTTTTGCGTGGTAAGCGCGAGTTCCAAGGATTTCGCGGCGCGCGCCTGCGAATGGCCTTAAATGTGCGCTGTGTCACAAATTAGCGACAAATTTGACATAGCGCAGCAATGTCTAACCTTAGTCCCTTAACTATTGGATTTATCTAAACTCTCAGCTATTATGACGGCAACGCCTTAGAGACATTTTTCACCAGCGTTACTTAGTTGCAACACTGGGTTGATACAAGCAAGGTCGAACGCATGGCACGCTGTGCGGCGTATCCTCCACTCAACGGACGTGTCGGGTTTTTACCCTGCACCTGTTCCACTCGAATTCCCCGGCACGTCCGGGGATTCTTTTATCCGCGACTTGCAAACCGCGCGAGACCTCGCCCGTTCACCGCTAAGGGGTCACCGCTCACGAGGTCATCGTTGACGGGCCGCGGCTGCGGCATCGCCTTGGCCGCCAAATGGACCGGCAAGCCGGATGCCGTCACAATGCATGTGACCTCGGTGTAATCGGAAGGAATATTGATGAGTGTCAGCGACGGTTTTACGGATGCGATCGGAAATACCCCCTTGATTCGGCTGCGTCATCTCAGCGAGGAAACCGGTTGCGAAATTCTCGGCAAGGCGGAATTCATGAATCCCGGCGGTTCGGTGAAGGATCGCGCGGCGAAGTGGATCATTCTGGACGCCGAGCGGCGCGGCGTGCTGAAGCCCGGCGGCACCGTGGTCGAGGGCACCGCCGGCAATACAGGGATCGGCATCGCGCACGTATGCAACGCACGCGGCTACAAATGCGTGATCGTGATGCCGGACAATCAGGCGGCTGAGAAGTACCAAATCATCGAAGCCTTGGGCGCGCAATTGCGCAAGGTGCCGGCCGTTCCCTACAGCAATCCAAACCAATACCAGAAGGTCGCGGGACGCTTGGCGCAGGAACTGCCGAACGCGGTTTGGGCCAATCAATTCGACAACACGGCGAATCGCGACGCCCACTACGAATCCACCGGTCCGGAGATTTGGCGCGATACGGGCGGAAAAATCGACGCCTTCTGTGCATCCACGGGCACCGGCGGCACGCTTGCGGGAACCGCCCGCTATCTGAAGTCGAAGTCCAGCGCGGTTCGAATTGTGCTCGTCGATCCACCCGGCAGCGCGCTGTACCACTACATCAAGGACGGTGAATTGAAGTCCGACGGTGGTTCATCCATTACCGAAGGCATCGGCACCGGCCGCGTGACGGCGAATCTCGAAGGTGCGCCGATCGACGATGCGCTGCGCATTTCGGACGCGCAAACCATGCACTTCGTGTATCGGCTGCTGCGCGAAGAAGGGCTGCTGCTCGGCAGTACGGCCGGCATCAACGTGGCGGCGGCGGTAACGCTCGCGAAACAACTGGGGCCGGGGCACACCATCGTCACCATACTGTGCGACGGCGGTGCCAAGTACCAATCACGTCTGTTCAACAAGGTATGGATCGCGGAGCACGGCTTTACCGACGCCGTCGGCTGACGGCGCGCGGCTTCTTATGCCGTCTGTGAGAGATCGGCTCCCGCTGTGTCCGCGGCGGCGGTGTCGAACCACGCCAGCGTCGAATGCAGCGCCACCACATCGCCCACGATGAGCAGCGCCGGCGATTCCACATTCGCGTCCGCAGCGGCGTCGCGGATGCCGGCGAGCGTCGCGGTGATCACGCGCTGATTCGAACTCGTGCCCTGCGTAATGAGCCCTGCGGGCCGGTCGGCCGGAGCGCCGTGCTCCAGTAATTTTTCCACGATGTGTTGCAAACGCGCGAGACCCATATAGAACACGACCGTCGCGCCCGGCATCGCGAGCGAGCGCCAATCCGGTTCCATCCCCTCACCCGGAGCATGACCCGTCACGAAGGTGACGCTGTGCGCGTGCTCGCGGTGCGTCAGTGGAATGCCGGCATAGGCCGCACAGCCCACCGCCGCCGTAATCCCCGGCACCACCGAGAAATTGATCCGCGCTGCCGCGAGCGCCTCCAATTCTTCCCCGCCGCGTCCGAAGATGAAGGGATCGCCGCCCTTCAAGCGCACCACTCGCTTGCCCTGATTCGCGTAGCCGATCAACAGGGCGTTGATCTCCGCCTGCGTGCTGCTGACGCTGCCTGCCGCCTTGCCCACGCAAATCCGCGCCGCATCGCGCCGCGCGAGATCCAGCACCGCATCGGATACCAATCGATCGTGCAGAACGACATCGGCGTCCTGCAGCGCCCGCAACGCTTTGAGTGTGAGCAGTTCCGGGTCGCCTGGTCCGGCGCCCACCAGTGTCACCTCTCCCGCCGCGCGGCGAGCGGTGGCTGTCTTGGCCAACAATTGTTGGGCGATTCGCCGCGCACCGTGGCTGTCGCCCTCGATGAAGCGCCGCGCCGCCGGCCCATCCACCAGCGTTTCGAAAAAGCGTCTCCGCTCATCGGTATCGCGCAGTCGCCGCCGAGTACTGTCGCGCAGAGCGCGTAGCCACAGCGCCAATTCGCCGATTCTCTTGGGGATGGACGCCTCGAGCCGCTCGCGCAGGCGCCGCGCCAGCACCGGCGATGCGCCGCTGGTCGATATCGCCACCAGCACGGGATCGCGATCGATGAGGGCGGGCACGATGAAACGGGACGCTTCACGATCGTCGACCACATTGACGGGAATCCCGCGCGCTTCGCTCAACTGTGCAATCCAACGATTGATGGCGCGGCGCGACGTCGCGATGATGACCAGGCGCGCGCCCTGCAGATCGTCAGGCGCGAACTCACGAACGGCCAGCGTCAGTTTGCCGGCAGCGGCGCGTTCCAGAAGTTCGGTGGTAACTTGAGGCGCGACCATTGTGATGGATGCGCCGCAGCGCTCCAGCAGCGACACCTTGCGCTGCGCCACTTCGCCGCCGCCCACCACGAGCACCTTCTGCGCCGTGAGATTGAAGAACACCGGAAAGTAATTCACTTGGAGAATCCTACCTCGCGGCGCGGGTGCAGGCCACATTCACGCGAATCGCTGCGTTCCCACCACCATCGGCCTGAGCGTTCGTCTTCGCCGGGCTGCACCGCGCGGGTGCACGGGGCACAGCCAATGCTCGGAAAGCCAATGTCATGCAGCGTGTTGTACGGCAGCCGTTTTTTACGGATGTACTCCCAGATCTCCTTTTCCGACCAGTCGAGCAGCGGGCTGACTTTGTGCAAACCGTATTCGCCGTCCCATTCCACCGGCGCCGCCAACGCACGGCTGGGGGATTGGCCGCGCCGGATGCCGGTGACCCAGGCGGCGCGTTCGGACACCGCGCGCCGAAAGGGCTCCACCTTGCGTATACCGCAGCAGCCGTGGCGCTGATCAAGGCCGTCGCGAAAGCCGTTGATGCCGTTCTCGCCCACCCAGCCCTCTAATTTGGCGGTATTCGGATAGTACAGACGCAACTTGCGTCCGTAGTGTCGTTGCACCCGCTCGATGAGATCATAGGTTTCGGGGTACAGCCTGCCGGTGTCGATGCTGAAGATTTCGATGTCCGGCACCGATCTCCATATCAGGTCGGTGAGCACTATGGACTCGGAGCCTAAGCTATTGGCATAACACACATTTTTGAATTCCGCGACGGCGGCGCGGAGTTGTGAAATGCTGTCCTCGGCGCGCTCGCGCAGAGTCTTCGATAGTTCGGCCACTGCCAGCTCTCGTCGCGTGTCAGTTCGCATCATGCGGGAAACTATAGGGCTCCCAAATGGTTCGGGAAACGAACTATCGCGCATGAGGACATGCGTTTTCGTGATGGCGGGCGGAGACACCAGCGCAGCACGGGCGGCCGCAAACTTATATCCTGTGCCTTTCCACACACACTCAACACAAGGTCAGCCGGGCAATGAAGTTCCAGCAATTGCGCTACCTCGTAGCGGTACATGAAAACGGCCTGAACATCACCGCCGCTGCGCGGCAATTGCACACCTCGCAGCCCGGCGTCAGCCGTCAGCTCAAACTGCTGGAGGAGGAGCTCGGCTTTCAGCTGTTCGAGCGCGAGGGACGCGCCTTGACCCGGACCACCGATGCGGGCGAGGAAATCATTTCGCGCGCCAGCAGTATTTTGCGGGAAATGCACAACATTCGCCGCACCTCCGCAGAGCTGCGCAAGTCCGACGGCGGGACTCTGTCCATCGCCACGACGCACACCCAGGCACGCTACGTGCTGCCCGAGGTGATCCGCGCGTTTCGCCACAAGTATCCGAAGGTGCGCCTGCACTTGCACCAGGGCACGTCCGAACAAATAGCGGAAATGGTCGCGCGCGACCGCGTCGATTTCGCCATTGCCACGGGTTCAGAGGAGCTGTTCCCGCACCTGGTGCGGCTGCCGGTCTATCGCTGGCACCGCGCAGTGGTAGTGCCACGCGGCCACCCGCTCGCATCCGCCGGCAAACTGACGCTGAAGAAACTCGCGGAATATCCGATCGTCACCTACGTGTTCAGCATTTCCGGACGATCCTCGCTGCCCGCTCTATTCGAAACCGCCGGATTGTCGCTCGACGTTGCGCTCACGGCGCGCGACTCGGACGTGATCAAGACCTATGTGCGCATCGGCTTAGGAGTGGGCATCTTGGCGCGATTGGCCATCGATCCTAAGACCGACGGCGATCTTGAGGTGCTGGATGCGGCGCACCTGTTCGAAGGACATACGACGTGGATCGGTTTTCGCCGCAGTGCGCTGCTGCGCGCCTATATGTACGAGTTCATCGAATTGCTGGCGCCGCATCTGCCGCGCAAGCTGGTGCGTGAAACCGAAAAATTGGAGACCCAGGAAGAAGTCGATCGCATCTTGAGCGACCTGGAAATTCCGCTGCGCGACATGCCGTGAGGGCATGTGCAGATGACCCGATAGTAGTTCCGGCGCGCACTATCACCCGCTAGCCTTCTCACTCCGCCGATTCGGCGGCAGACCGAGGTGGATGAGTATTTATGATGGGGAATAACGGGAGACGGATCGGGCGCGAGTATTTTTGGTTCGCACTGGCTCTGATGGCGATTTTGCTGGGTTCCGCGGCGCGCGCGGCAACTTCCGGTGAGACCACAGCCGGCGGCGCCACATCCGGTGATGCCGCGCCGGCGAAGCCGCAAACGACCACCGAGGAACTGGAGCAGCGCATTCGGGTTCTCGAGGAAAAGCTGGACGCGCTGCAGACACCCGCGACTGCGCCCGCGGCCCCATCGGCGCCCGCCACGGTGCCCGCGCCCGCTGACGCCAACACCACCGGCGCCAAGGCGGCCACCGCATCGCCGACAGCGCAGCATTCGGTAACGGAGCAACAAGCGGGAGCCGCTACCGTGTCGGGTCCGCAAATTTTCGCAGGACCCGGCGGCTTTTCGTTTCAATCGGCGGACGGTGCGGATCAGATTCGATTTCACGGCGAATTCGATTTCGACGGCCGATTCTATAATGACAATTTGACCCCGGACGGATCACGCAGCACGTGGTTGCTGCGCCGCGCGCGGCCCATTATCGAAGGTACCTTTGCCAACATCTTCGATTTTCGCTTCAATCCGGACTTCGCAGGCGGTAAGACGGTGATTCAAGACGCCTTCGTCGCGGCGCGCTTCAATCCGCTGTTCGTCATCACGGCGGGTAAATTCAAGGAACCCTTTGGTTTGGAACGGCTGCAACTGTCGCCGAACAATCGATTCATCGAACTGGGATTGCCGAGCGATCTCGTACCGAATCGCGATCTCGGCCTGCAGGCGTCCGGTACGTTCACTTATTCCAGCGGCACGCTGACGTATCAAATCGGCTACTTCGACGGCGTCGTCGACGGCGCCAGCACCGATTCGAACGCGACGCCCGACGTCGACACCAACGACAAGAAAGATTGGGTGGCCAGGTTGTTCGCGCGACCCTTCCTCAAGACCGATTCGGTATTGCGCGGCCTGGGCGCCGGAGTGGCGGTGAGCTACGTCAATCAGGTCGGGAGCCCGACCAACACGCTGCTGGCGCAGTACAAGACCGAAACTCAGCGCAGTTTCTTCAGCTATGGCGCCGCCGGCACTTCCGGCAGCGCCGTCGGCGGTGGCGTCGCCGGCATAGGCACGGGCACAGGCACGGCAACGACGGGGGCGGCATTTGCGAACGGCGAACGGCTGCGCATATCGCCTCAGGCCTACTATTATTACAAGAGCTTCGGGCTGCTCAGCGAGTATGTCAGCGAGTCACAGGACGTTTCGCGTACTTTTGGCAGCGGTGCCTCGGCGGTTACGCGCACCGCCCGTTTGAAGCCCGCCAGCTGGCAGGTGGCGGCCACCTACCTTCTGACCGGCGATGCGGCGAGCTTCGGCACGGTGGTGCCCAAGAGGCCCTTCGCGCTGGATAAGCCGGGTTGGGGCGCGCTCGAACTGGCGGCGCGCATCAGCGAGCTTAAGCTCGACTCGCCGACTTTTGCCGACCCGAACGGTCCGGGAACTTGGTTTGCCGATCCGAGCGCGCAACCTCGCGAAGCTAAGGCTTTGACCCTTGGAGTGAATTGGTATTTGACTCAAAATGTCGCCTGGTATCTTGACTACACGAAGACAAGTTTCGACGGCGGCGCTCCTGCGGACAGGGATCGCGCCGACGAAAGTGCATTTTTTACGCGATTCCAAGTGGCGTTCTAGCGGACATGAACCTATATGAGAACAATGCGAACGAATAGATTTTTTTGGTTGGTGGCGGCTGCCGCGCTGGTGCTCGGGCTTGGCATTGCGCCCGCGGTGCGGGCCGCCACCATCACGCTGTTGAACGTGTCCTACGATCCCACTCGTGAGCTGTACGAGGACTACAACAAGGCGTTCTCGGCATACTGGAAAGCCAAGACTGGCGATACCGTGATCATCCATCAAAGCCACGGCGGATCGGGAAAACAGGCGCGGTCCGTGATCGACGGACTCGAGGCCGACGTAGTGACGCTGGCGCTGGCTTACGATATCGATGCCTTGGTAAGCCATGGCGGCTTGTTGCCGGCGAACTGGCAAACTCGATTGCCGGACAACAGCACGCCCTACACCTCGACCATCGTCTTCCTGGTGCGCAAGGGCAATCCCAAACACATACACGATTGGGGCGACTTGGCGCGGCCGGGCGTGTCGGTGGTGACGCCGAGTCCAAAAACGTCGGGGGGCGCGCGCTGGAACTATCTGGCGGCTTGGGCATGGGCGCTGAAGCAGCCGGGCGGCAATGACGCCACCGCCGAGGCGTTCGTGAAGAAGCTCTATCACAACGTGCCGGTGCTCGATTCCGGCGCGCGCGGCGCGACGGTGACCTTTGTCGAACGCGGCATCGGCGACGTGTTGATCAGCTGGGAAAACGAAGCCTTTCTCGCCATCAAGGAACTGGGACCCAACAAGTTCGACATCGTGGCGCCGTCGCTCAGCATCGTGGCGGAACCGCCTGTCGCGGTCGTTGATCAAAACGTCGATCTACACGGCACACGCAAAGTCGCCGAAGCCTATCTGAAATATCTATATTCCAAGGAAGGCCAGGAAATCGCGGCGAAGCACTTTTATCGCCCACGGGATCCGGCCATCGCCGCGCAGTATGCCAAGCAATTTCCGCATATTCCCGAGCTGGTCACCGTCGATGCCGTATTCGGCGGCTGGGCCAAGGCGCAGTCCATTCATTTCGCGGACCATGGTACCTTCGACAAGATCTACGGCCAGTAATCCCACTGCCCTGATCCCGAAAGCCTTAGGACCTCATGGCAATACCCGCGGCTGAGTTCAAAACACCCACGCCGGGACGGTTGCCGCAACGGCCGGTGCAGCGGCTGCCGCAACGGCCGGCGCGGCGAATATTGCCGGGCTTTGGCCTGACCCTTGGGTTTACGATGGTGTATCTGTCGTTGCTGGTATTGATCCCTCTGTCGGCGGTGTTCATTCGCAGCTTTGGACTGGGGTGGGGCCATTTTTGGGAGGCGGTATCCACACCCAGGGTGCTCGCCTCGTTGCGGCTGAGCTTCGGTGCATCGTTGATCGCCGCGCTGATCAACGCGGTCTTCGGCCTGATGGTCGCATGGGTGCTGGTGCGCTATACGTTCCCGTTCAAGCGGCTGATCGATGCCGCGGTTGACTTGCCCTTTGCGCTGCCGACCGCCGTGGCCGGCATCGCCCTGACCGCGTTGTATGCGCCCAACGGCTGGCTCGGAATGTGGTTGCAGCCGCTGGGGATCAAGGTGGCTTTCACGCCGCTGGGGATAGTGGTCGCGATGACATTCATCGGCTTGCCGTTCGTCGTGCGTACTCTGCAGCCGGTGCTCGAGGATCTGGACAGTGAGGTCGAGAACGCGGCGGCGACGCTCGGTGCCTCCGGGGCGCAGACCTTCGTGCGCGTCATCCTACCGGCGCTGTGGCCGCCCTTGCTCACGGGGTTTGCGCTGGCTTTCGCCCGTGCCGTCGGCGAATACGGCTCGGTGATCTTCATCGCCGGCAACATGCCGATGAAATCGGAAATTGCGCCATTGCTTATCATCACGAAACTGGAACAGTACGACTACGCGGGAGCGACGGCCATCGCGGTGGTCATGCTGGTCCTGTCCTTCACACTGATGCTCGGCATCAACGCCTTGCAGAGCTGGGCCTCATCGCGGCATGGCGGGCGGTGATGCAATCGCGCGTTCCGCGGCGCCGGCCGCAATTGGCCCGGCTCTCGTTGATCATCCTTGCACTGCTGTTTCTCGGGATATTCTTGGTTTTGCCGCTGCTCGTCGTTTTCGTGCAGGCCTTGTCCAAGGGAGCCGGCACATACGTTGCCGCGATCTCGGATCCCTTGGCTTGGTCGGCCATCAAGCTGACGATTTTGGTGGCGGCGATCGCCGTTCCCCTCAACCTCGTATTCGGCGTGGTCGCCGCATGGGCCATCGCCAAATTCGAATTTCGCGGCAAGAGCACTCTGATCACGCTGATCGATCTGCCGTTCGCCGTGTCGCCTGTCATCGCCGGGTTGATTTTCGTCTTGATATTCGGCATGGATGGTTGGTTCGGCGGTTACCTGCGAATGCAGCACATTCGGATCGTATTCGCGGTGCCGGGGATAGTGCTCGCCACGCTGTTCGTTACTTTTCCGTTCATCGCCCGCGAACTTATTCCGGTCATGCAGGCACAGGGCAAGGACGATGAGGAAACGGCTCT
>DATCDX010000309.1:0-18286 GCA_036510475.1 Steroidobacteraceae bacterium | reverse complement strand
ACCAGGCGCTCCGGCTCATCCATCCGCGGCGAACATCCATCCAGGCGAGGGAACAAAAACCTTAAACGCGCGATGTTCCTGTCGGCGTTTGCCGCCTTACGCGACCCGGTCTCTCGCGCCTACTACACCCGGAAGATCGGTCAGGGAAAGCGCCACAATCAAGCTCTCATCGCGCTCGCACGCCGACGTTGTGATGTGCTCTTCGCCATGCTGCGCGATGGCACTCTCTACAGCCCAAAACTCCCGGCATGACACTTGACAACAACATAGGGGCACTCCCCCGTTCCGCGCTCGTCCGCACCGCCCGGCTGGCCGATCGCCTATTGCAAGGCTCGTTGACATAGCTGTAGCAGTGCGCCAGGAATCACTCCGAACCCCAGCACCAGTAGCGCATTGGCGCTAAGCACCGTCCGCATCAGCACCGATCCGCCGAGGGGCGCCAAGTCGGTGGGCTCATCGAAGTACATCAATTTCACGATCCGGAGGTAGAAAAACGCCCCTACCACGGAGAACAGCACCGCCACCACGGCGAGCCAGGTGTAGTTGACGCCGAGCACCGCTTGAATCACGCCCAGTTTGGCCCAGAAGCCGATGAACGGCGGCACGCCCGCGAAGCTGAACATGAGGATTCCCATCATGGCGGCGAACCAGGGACTGCGCGCATTCAGTCCGCGGAAATCCACGATCTTGTCCGCCTCGAAACCCTGTCGAGCCAGCAGCAGAATCATGCCGAACGCGGCGCCCGCGATCAGCACATAGCTGATCATGTAAAACAGCGCGGCCTGATAGCCCTGTGCGGTGCCCGCTAAAATCCCCAGCAGAATGTATCCCACGTGAGAAATCGTCGAGTAGGCCAGCATGCGCTTGAGGTTGCTTTGCGCGATGGCGACGATGTTGCCGATGGCCATCGACAGTACCGCGAGCACCACCAGCATCTGGCTCCAGTCCGCTTGCGACGATCCCAACGCCTCCGGCAGCAGGCGCATGGCGAGCGCGAACGCGGCGAGCTTCGACGCCGTGTTGATGTACACGGTCACACAGGTCGGCGCCCCTTCATACACGTCCGGTATCCACATGTGGAACGGCACGGCGCCGAATTTGAACCCCACGCCGACGATGATGAACGCGATGCCGAACAACAGGCCGATGTTGCCGCCCAATCCACCATGGACGGCGGCCGCGATGGCACCGAGTTCCAAACTGCCCGTCACGCCGTACACGATCGACATGCCGTACAGCAACGTGCCGGATGCCACGGATCCCAGCACGAAGTACTTGATGGCCGCCTCGGCCGCTATGCCCGAATCCCGGTCGAAGGCCACCATCGCGTACAGGGACAAAGACAACAACTCCAAGCCAAGATACAGCGTGATAAAGCTGCCCGCCGATATCAACACCAGGGCGCCCAAGGTGGCGAACAAGCCCAGCACGTAGTATTCGCCCTTGAGGATGCCGCGCTGCTTCAAATAGTCGGCCGAGTAGACGAACACCACCGCCACCGTCAGCAGGGTCACGACATCGAGCACCTGCGCCATGCGATCCAGTTCGAATAGACCGCCCAACGCCACGATCTTGCCCGACACCGGCTGCATCACCGCCAGCGCGGCGGTCACCAACAAGCTGACCACCGACAAGGTCCCGATCCAGCGCCGCTGTGCGTCGCTAAGCAACAGATCCAGCATCAGTATTGCGCAGGCGGCCAAGCCAAGGAAAATCTCGGGGCTCGCATAGAGCAGACCCGCATTGAACTGGCTGACACTGAATTGGGCGACGGGGTGCATGCTGGCCTTAGGGAAGAATCTTCGAGACCAGCAACTGCTGGGCCAAATGCTGCGTCGAGGCCCGCATCACATCGAGCAGCGGCGCCGGCCACACGCCGATCACCAGTACCGCCACCGCGAGCACGCCGAGCACCAAAAACTCCTGGCTGTTGAGATCCTTCATCGCCGCCACTTTATCGTTCGCGACCTCGCCGTAAATGACGCGTTTGACCAGCCACAACGTATAGGCCGCGCCCGTGATCAAAATCGTGGCGAGCAGGAACGCATACCAGATATTCGCCTTGAACGAAGCCAGTATCACCAGAAATTCACCGATGAACCCCGAGGTTCCGGGCACACCGCAGTTCGCAAATGCGAACAGCACCATGAACCCCGCGAATTTGGGCATGGAATTGATCACCCCGCCATAGGCGCTGATTTCGCGGGTATGGAGACGGTCATACATGACCCCGATGCACAGGAACATCGCGCCCGACACCAGCCCATGCGAAATCATCTGCACCACGGCGCCGTCGATGCCGAGTTCAATGCCGCTGGTGCGGCCGGTGTGAGTCACGATCTGAAAGCCGATGAACAAGCCCAGGGTGACAAACCCCATATGCGCAATCGATGAGTACGCGATCAGCTTCTTCATGTCCCGCTGCACCATCGCCACCAGGCTTATGTACACCACCGCGATCAGGGACAAGGCGATCATCAGCCAGTCGAGATGGCGGCTGGCGTCGGGCGCGATCGGCAGGGACAGACGGATGAAACCGTAGCCGCCCATCTTGAGCATGATCGCCGCCAGTATCACCGAGCCCCCGGTGGGCGCTTCGACGTGCGCGTCCGGCAACCAGGTATGGATCGGCCACATCGGCACTTTGACCGCGAAAGCGGCAAAGAACGCCAGAAAAATGAATGTCTGTTCCGTCAAGCTCAACGGCAGACGCTGGAACGCGGCCAGATCGTAACTGCCGGCCTTCTGATACAGATAAATCAGCGCAACCAGCATCAGCAGCGAGCCCAAGAACGTATACAGAAAAAACTTGATGGTGGCGTACACCCGCCGCGCGCCGCCCCACACGCCGATGATGATGAACATCGGGATGAGCATGGCTTCCCAAAATACATAGAAAAGGGCGCCGTCGAGCGCCGCGAATACGCCGATCATCAATCCTTCCATGATCAAGAACGCCGCGAAGTACTGCGCCACCCGCTTTTGCACATTCGTCCAGCCCGCGATCAAGACCAGCACCGTGGTGAAAGTCGTCAGCAAGATCAGAGGCATCGAGATGCCGTCGATCCCGATGTGGTACTCCGCATGAATGGTTGAAATCCACGGCGCCCGCTCGACGAATTGCATCGCGGCGGTGCCGGTATTGAACGCGGTGTACAACGGCACGCTCGCGATCAGCGTCAGGGCGCTCACGATCAGTGACAGCCATTTCGCCGTGGCGACTCGATCGTTCAGGCCCAACACGATTATCCCGCCGGCGATGGGCAGCCAAATCACCAGGGAAAGAAGATGTCCGCCCAGCATCATGTCCGCCATATCAGCCACATCAGGAAAGAGGCCAGCCCTAGGATCATCGCGAACGCGTAGTGATACAGATATCCGGACTGCGCGTAGCGCATCACCGATCCCATCCAACCGACCGTGCGCGCGCTGCCGTTGACGAAGCCGCCGTCGATCACGATTTCATCGCCGAAACGCCACAGACCCCCGCCCAAGCGCCGGGCGCCGGCCATGATCACATGTTCATTGAACCAATCGAAGCCGAATTTATTGACCAAAATCAGGTACAGCCATTTGCCATATCGTTCCGCGGAATCCGCGAGCGCCGGCTTCTTCAGGAAAAACAGCCATGCTGTGAATATTCCCAATGCAGCCAGCCAAACCGGCAGCGCGGTGAACGCCGACCAAACGAACGCGCCGGAGCCGTGGAATTCCTCGCCCACACGTCCCAGCACGTCGTGCGCGGGGAGCACATGAATGGCGCCGCCGAAATACCCGCCGAACAGCACCGGCCTGATGGTGAACCAGCCGATCAGCGCCGAGGGAATGGCCAATAGGATCAGCGGCACCGTCACCACCCAGGGACTCTCATGCAGATGTTCCTGCGTGTGATGGTCCATGCGCTCCTTGCCGTGGAACGTCATGAAGAACATCCGGAAAGTATAGAGCGCGGTAACGAACACGCCGGCGAGCACGCAGAAATGAGCGTAACCAGAACCCGTCCGCTGCGATAAGGCAACCGCCTCGATCAACGCGTCTTTGGAGAAAAATCCCGAGGTGCCCGGAAAACCGATCAAGGCGAGCGAGCCCACCAAGCAGGTCCAGTACGTAATGGGCATGTATTTTCGCAGGCCGCCCATTTTGCGCATGTCCTGTTCATGATGCATCGCCATGATCACCGAGCCCGCCGCCAGGAACAGCAAGGCCTTGAAAAACGCGTGCGTCATGAGATGGAAAATGCCGGCGCTGTAAGCCGACGCGCCGAGCGCCACCGTCATGTAACCCAATTGCGACAGGGTTGAGTACGCTATCACGCGTTTGATGTCGTTACTCACGATGCCGATGAGCCCCATGAAGAACGCCGTGGTGGCGCCGATGATCAGCACCACCGACAGCGCCGTCTCCGACAGCTCGAACAGTGGCGACATGCGCGCCACCATGAAAATGCCGGCGGTCACCATGGTGGCGGCGTGTATCAGCGCCGAGATCGGCGTGGGGCCCTCCATGGAATCGGGCAGCCACACGTGCAACGGTACTTGTGCGGACTTGCCCATGGCGCCCACAAACAGGAACAGGCAGGTAACGGTGATCGCCGGCCACACCACCGTGCCGCCGATGTGGATCTGCGCGGCCGCGATCTGATCGGCATGCGCGAACACTGTTGCGTAGTCCAGCGACCCCGTGTAGCGCAGCACCGCGGCAATGCCAAGCACGAAGCCGAAATCGCCGACTCGATTGACCAGGAACGCCTTTAGACTGGCGTAGATGGCGCTGGGCCGCGTGTACCAGAAGCCGATCAACAGGTACGACACCACGCCCACGGCTTCCCAGCCGAAGAACAGTTGCATGAAATTATTCGACATCACCAGCATCAACATGGAAAAGGTGAACAGCGATATGTAGCTGAAGAAGCGCTGATAACCCGGATCCTCGTCCATGTAGCCGATGGTGTAGATATGCACCATGAGTGACACGAAGCTCACCACGGCCATCATCAAGGCGGACAGGCGGTCGATCAGAAATCCCACTTCCATGTGCAATCCGTCGCTGAGCAGCCAGGTATAAACCGTGCCGTTGAAGGGCGCCAAGCCCTCGAACAACAACTCGTACAGCACGTAGAACGACAGGACGCAGGAGATCCCCACGCCGAGGATGGTGACGCTGTGCGCACCGGCCTTGCCGATGGATTTTCCCCAGAGTCCGGCGATGATGGATGCCACCAGCGGCGCCAGCACGATCGTTAAATAAATCCGCTGCATGCGTTACCTGTCCCTCAGCCTTGGAGCGTATCGAGATCTTCGGCTTCGATGCTGCGGCGCTCGCGGAACAGCACCACCAGAATCGCGAGACCGATGGCCGCTTCCGCCGCCGCCACGGTCAATATGAAGAACACGAAAATCTGGCCGCTGAGGTCGCCGAGGAAACGCGAGAACGCGATAAAATTGAAGTTGACCGCCAGCAGCATGAGCTCGATGCACATCAAGAGCACGATGATGTTCCTGCGATTCAGAAAAATACCGGCGACGCCGATTGAAAACAGAATGCCGGACAGCACCAGCACATCATTGAGGGTGATCATGGTCTTTTCTCGGAGGCCATTTTGACGATGCGAACGCGATCCTTGGCCTTGACGGCAACTTGCCGCGCGATATCCTGCAGCTTACCGCCTTTGCGCCGGCGCAGCGTCAGCACGATGGCGGCGACACTCGCCACCAGCAGGATTGCCCCGGCGATCTGCACCGCATAGGCATACTGGGTGAACAACGCCGTGCCCAGTTCCCGCGTATTGGAATAGTGGCCCGCCGCGGCCGCCGCAGCCGGCATGGCTTTCAAGCTCGCGCCACCCAGGTGCTTGACGACGATGACGTTGATGATCGCGAACACCACGAAGCCCGCGACCGCCACCGCGAGCGGCCAGTAACCCGCCAAACCCTTGCGAATTTCCTCGATGTTGACGTCGAGCATCATGACCACGAACAGGAACAGCACCATCACCGCGCCGACGTACACCAGCACCAGCACTATCCCCAGGAATTCCGCATCCAGCAAAATCCAGATCACGGCGCTGTTGAAGAAGCACAACACCAAAAGCAGCGCGCAGTGCACCGGGTTGCGGGCCAGGATGACACCAAGCGCCGAGCCGACCAGCACGGCGGCTAAAATAAAGAACAGAATCGCCGGAAACATCAGCGGTACCGCGCGTCCGCGGCGCGATCGGCCGCGATCATGGCTTCGTAGCGCTCGCCAACGGCGAGCAATTTATCCTTGCTCATGATGTTCTCGCCGCGATTCTCCATGTGGTACTCAAGCAGCCGGGTTTCGACGATGGCATCGACCGGGCACGCCTCCTCGCAAAATCCGCAGTAGATGCACTTGAACAAGTCGATGTCGTAGCGCGTGGTGCGGCGCGTGCCGTCGGCGCCCACATCCGACTCGATGGTGATGGCGAGCGCGGGGCAGACCGCTTCGCAGAGTTTGCAGGCAATGCAGCGTTCCTCGCCGTTGGGGTAGCGCCGCAGGGCATGCAAGCCACGGAAGCGATTGCTCTGCGGTGTCTTCTCTTCCGGGTAATTCAGCGTGACCTTGGGGGCGAACAAGCCCTTCAGGGTGACCATCAGACCCACGAGCAGGTCCTTAAGCAACAGCGTCTTGATTAAATTACGTATGCCCTGCATCAGAGGTGCCCCTTCCACGGGCCGACATGGAAGTACACCATGAAGCCCTCGACCAACAACCAAACCAGCGTCACGGGAATCAATACCTTCCAACCCAGCCGCATGATTTGGTCATAGCGGTAGCGGGGAAATGTCGCGCGATACCAGAGAAAGCCGAACATCGGAAACAGTGTCTTCAATCCAAACCAGAAAAAACTCGGGGTTGCGAGCCATGCCGACTGGTCGAGATAGCCGTCGAACGGGGACAGCCAACCGCCGAGGAAGAACACGACGGTCAGCGCTGAAATCAGAATCATATTGACGTATTCGGAGATGAAAAACAGCGCGAACGCCATGCCGGAATAATCCACATGAAACCCGGCGACGATTTCCGATTCGCCTTCGGCCACGTCGAAGGGCGCCCGGTTGGTCTCGGCGACGCCTGAAATCAAGTAAACGATCATTAACGGAAACAGCCAGAACCAATTCCAGCTCAAGGCCCCGCCCTGCTGGGCGTGGATGATGTCGCCGATATTCAGGCTGCCGGCGGCCATCAACACGCCGACCATGGCGAAGCCCATGGCAATCTCGTAGGCGACGATCTGCGCCGCGGAGCGCATCGCGCCCAAAAAAGCGTACTTGGAGTTCGCGGCCCAACCGGCGAGGATGATGCCGTACACGCCCATCGAGGTCAGGGCCAGGATGTACAGCAATCCCGCATCGATGTTCGCGAACGCATGCTCGGGCGACAGCGGAATGACCGCCCAGATCGCCAGTGACGGCACCAATGCCAGGAACGGCGCGAGGCGAAACAAGAACCCGCTGGCATCGGCGGGAATGATGATTTCCTTGAACATCAACTTGATCACGTCCGCGAACGGTTGCGCGAGGCCGGGGATCCATAGCATATTGACGCGATTCGGTCCGCGCCTCGATTGCATCCAGCCGATGACCTTGCGTTCCGCCAGCGTGTAAAACGCCATGGTGAGAATGATGCACACCATGACGATCAATGCCTGCACCACCGTCAGCAGCGGATTCGTCCAGTAGGGCGTGATCAGCCCGGACAGCCAACCGCGTAAGGGATTCCAATCCCACATGGTCAGAGCACAGTTCGGGCGGCGCGCCCGTCCTTGGTTTTCGCCAAGGCCTCGGAGCCGCGCACCAGCGCGTCGACCTGGTACGGCGGAATATCCACCCATGCGCCCTCGGGCACAGGTCCGCTCGGGATGGCCGCCGCCGCGGCCGCGTTGCCGGCGCCCCCGCCCGCATCGACGCCGCTATTCGAAGCGACCAGCCGATCTGCGCACAGTGTCTTCAACGCCTCACGAATTTCCTCCGAGCTCACGTAATCGACCCCGTGCAAATTCAGCAGGTTCGCAAGCACGCGCAACACTTTCCACCCGGGCCGGCTCTCGCCCACCAATTTCGCCGCGCCTGCCCAGCTCTGCCAGCGTCCCTCGAGGTTGACGAAGCTGCCGGAGGTCTCGGCGAAGGTGCCGATGGGCAGCACCACATGCGCCACGGCACGCAGGCTCTCCGGCAGATGCGTGGTCACCGCAACCACGAGATCCGCGCGGCCCAAGGCCTGCGCATCGGCGGACAGATCATTGGCCGGATCGATGCCGCCGAACAACACATAGGCCTTGAGCGCGGAGTCCAGCATGGCGCGCGCCGATAAGCCCGTGGCCGCTGCCGGCAAACCGCCCGCTTCACGGTGCGGCACCGCCCCCGCCAAATAGGCGCCCGCTGCATTGGCGCCTTCCGTGATGCATCCCACGCTGGCGCCGCACAAGCCGGCCAGCGTCGCCGCCAGCGCCTTGAGTTGTGAGTAGGCCGGGTGCCGCTGTGCCAAGGTACCGAGAATGACCGCATGGCGCGTGCCGCTCAGCAACGCGGTCACCAGCGCGCGATGGGTATCGTTGACCACCGCCGCCGCGATGCCGGCCGGCACCGGCTTGGCGGTGGCCGCCGCCGCCGCATGCACCAATGACAAAAGCTCCCCGGCCAGGTCGGCTTCGGCGAGCGCATATGCCGCGATCGGAAACATGTATTCGAAGCGGCGGGGATTGAGAAAGGCGACTTTCGCGCCGCCCTTCACCGCCGCCTTGCGTATGCGGTGCGCCAGCAAGGGCATTTCATGGCGTAGATTCGAGCCGATCACCAGAACGCCCTCGAGAGCTTCGACGTCGGCGATCTTGAGCCCGAGGCTGGGGAATGCCGCCTCATCCGCCTGCCCTCGAAAGTCCAGCTGGCGCAGGCGATGATCGATATTGCGGCATCCCAGCCCACGCGCAATTTGCGCGAGCAGGTACAGTTCCTCGACGGTCGCCAGCGGCGACGCCAGAAATCCCAAGGCGGCGCCGCCGTCAGCCGCGGTTGCTTTCTGCAGTCCTTCCGCGGCCGCCGTCAAAGCCACTTCCCAGTCAACCGCTTGCAGTTCGCCGTCGATCCGCACCATGGGCTGCGACACCCGATCCGCCGAGTACATGCCTGCGAAGCCGAAGCGGTCACGGTCGGCGATCCAGGTCTCGTTGATCTCCTCGTTCTCATGCGGCACGATGCGCATGACTTTGCCGCGCAGCACGTGTGCATAGATATTGGTGCCGAAGGCGTCATGCGGCGAGACCAACGCGTGCTGTGTCATTTCCCAAGAGCGGGCGTGATAACGGAACGGTTTATTGTTGAGCGCCCCCACCGGACATAGATCGATGATATTCGCCGAGAGTTCATGATCGACGCTGTGCTCGATGTAGGTGCCCACCTCCATGTTTTCACCGCGTCCCGTGGTGCCCATCTGCGGATAGCCCTGGATTTCCTGGCCGAAGCGAATGCAGCGCGTGCAATGGATGCAGCGAGTCATGTCGGTCGAAATCAACGGCCCGAGATTCTTGTCCTTGACCACCCGCTTGCGCTCGGTAAAACGCGAAATGTCGCGCCCGTAACCTAAAGCCAAATCCTGCAGTTCGCACTCCCCGCCCTGATCGCAGATCGGGCAATCGAGTGGATGGTTGATCAGCAGGAATTCCATTGTTGCTTTCTGCGCGGCTACCGCCTTCGGCGAGCGGGTGAACACTTTCATACCTTCCGCAACCGGGGTGGCGCAGGCCGGCAGCGGTTTCGGCGCCTTTTCGACTTCGACCAAGCACATGCGGCAGTTGGCCGCGACGGTCAGCTTGTCGTGATAACAAAAACGCGGAATATAGATACCGGCCGGATCCGTGGCCTGCATGATCATCTGCCCCTTGCGGGCCTTCAACGGCAACCCGTTGACTTCGATATTGACTAAGTCGTCGCTCATGTCCGCCCTATGCCGCCACGGCCGCGGCATCGGCCGCCGCCGTGTCAACCGCCCCTGCAACGATCGAACGGCCCTTGTGCTCGATCATGTATTGAAACTCGTGCCGGAAGTGCTTCAGAAAACTTTGCACCGGCCACGCCGCCGCATCGCCCAGTGCGCAGATGGTGTGGCCTTCGATGCGATTGGCCACATCCACCAACAGACCGAGATCTTCGCTGCGTCCTTGACCGTCGAGAATGCGCTTCAGCATCCGATCGAGCCATCCCGTACCTTCCCGGCAGGGCGTGCACTGACCGCAGGATTCAGACATGTAAAAGCGCGCCAACCGCTCCAGCGCCCTCACCATACAGGTGGTTTCATCCATGACGATGACAGCCCCGGTGCCGATGGACGAACCGGCTTTTTTTAACGAATCGTAGTCCATGTTGGTCGCCCACATCACATCCCCAGGCACCACGTGACAGGACGAACCGCCCGGAATCACCGCCTTCAACTTCCGTCCCTTCCAAACGCCGCCGACCAGCGCCATGAGGTCCTTGAAAGGAATGCCCAAGGGCAGTTCAAAGTTCCCGGGCTTCTCGACATGCCCTGAGACCGAGAAAATCACGGTGCCGCCGGAATTCACGGGCCCCAAGCCCGCGAACCACGCCGCTCCTTTGCGCAGGATGGTCGGCACCGACGCGAAGCTCTGCGTGTTGTTGATGGTGGTGGGCTTGCCGAACAAGCCGAAGTTGGCGGGGAACGGCGGCTTGAATCGCGGCTTGCCGGTTTTGCCCTCGAGGGACTCGAGCAGCGCGGTCTCCTCGCCGCAGATGTACGCGCCCGCGCCGATGAACATGTGTAGGTCGAAGTCGACGCCCGAGCCCAAAATATTCTTGCCGAGCAGCCCCGCCGCGTATGCCTCGGCCAAGGCCGCTTCGAACCGGGGAATGGGTTCGCCCAGGAATTCACCGCGAATATAGTTGTAGCCCACGGTCGCCGTCATGGCGTAGCCACCGATCGCCATGCCCTCGATCACCGAATGCGGGTTGTAGCGAAGAATATCGCGGTCGTGACAGGTACCCGGTTCGGACTCGTCCGAGTTGCACACGGCATACTTTTGCGCGGGCGAGCTGCGCGGCATGAAACTCCATTTCACGCCGGTGGGAAACGCCGCGCCGCCGCGGCCGCGCAGACCCGATGCCTTGACTTCTTCGATGATTTTTTCGCGCGGCGTCTGTTCGCGCAGGATCTTCTCCCACGCCTGATAGCCGCCGAATTGACGGTATCCTTCCAGGGTCCACGGCCGCTCGTAATTGAGCGCTTCGAACAACACCAGATTCTGCTCGTAAGCCATCAGCGGTCTCTGCTCATATCAATCGGGCTCATATCAATCGGGCTCATGTCAATCCGTCCAAGATCGTATCGATGCTTTCGGGCGTCAAGTTCTCATGGAACACATGATCCACCATCATCATGGGCGCGCCCGTGCAGGCCGCCAGGCATTCCTCTTCCCGCTTGAGGTAGATGCGCCCGTCCGGCGTGCTCTCGCCCGTCTTTATCCCCAATTTATTCTCGACATGCTCGACCACTTCCTGCGAACCGCGCAGCATGCAGGAAATATTCGTGCACACCGACACGTGATGCCGTCCCACGGGTTTGGTTTCGAACATGGAATAAAACGTCGCCACCTCGTACACCTGAATGGGCGCGAGCTCCAGATAGGCTGCGACCGCATCCATGAGGTCGGGCGTCAAGAAACCATTATTCTCGTGCTGCGCGGCATGCAGGGCGGAAATCACCGCCGAACGCTTTCGGTCGGGCGGAAACTTCGCGACCCATCGGTCGATCTCTTCGCGCACATGCAGGGACAGCTGTACGCTCATCGATCGATCTCGCCAAACACGATGTCTTGAGTTCCGATGATCGCCACCACATCCGCCAACATATGCCCCCGCACCATTTCATCGAGCGACGCGAGATGGGGAAATCCGGGCGCGCGCACCTTCAAGCGATAGGGTTTGTTCGCTCCGTCGGACACCAGGTACACGCCGAGCTCGCCCTTCGGCGCTTCTACAGCCGCATAGACTTCACCCTCGGGCACGCAATATCCCTCGGTCATGAGTTTGAAATGATGAATCAGCGATTCCATGTCGCCTTTCATCTCCTCGCGCCGTGGCGGACGCACCTTGCGATCGTCGATCATGACAGGCCCCGCATTGGCTTTCAGCCATGCCACGCATTGGTCGACGATGCGGGTGGACTGGCGCAATTCCTCGATGCGCACCAGGTACCGGTCGTAGCAATCGCCGTTGACCCCGACCGGAATATCGAAATCCATGCGATCGTACACATCGTAGGGCTGCTTCTTGCGCAGATCCCATTCGACGCCCGAGCCGCGCAGCATGGGGCCCGAAAACCCCAACTGCATGGCGCGCTCAGGCGTGACCACGCCGATATTCACCGTGCGCTGTTTCCAGATGCGATTGTCGGTGAGCAGCGCCTCATAGTCGGCAATGCAGGCCGGGAAGCGCCGGGTGAAATCCGCGATGAAGTCCAGCAGTCCGCCGGAGCGCCGCTGATTGAGGCGATCCACGTCCTTCTTGCTGCGCCATTCCGAGTACTGGTACTGCGGCATGGAATCCGGCAAATCCCGGTACACGCCGCCCGGCCGATAGTAGGTCGCGTGCATGCGCGTGCCCGACACCGCCTCGTAACAATCCATGAGATCCTCACGCTCGCGAAAGCAGTACAGGAATACCGTCATGGCGCCGATGTCGAGGCCGTGCGCCCCCAGCCACATCAGATGATTCAAAATGCGCGTGATCTCATCGAACATAACGCGGATGTATTGCGCGCGCAACGGCGGCTCGATGCCCAACAGCTTTTCGATCGCCATGACATAGGCGTGCTCGTTGCACATCATCGACACGTAATCAAGGCGGTCCATATAACCGATCGACTGATTGAACGGTTTGCTCTCGGCCAGCTTTTCGGTGCCACGATGCAAAAGTCCGATATGCGGGTCGGCTTTTTGAATCACTTCGCCGTCCATTTCCAGCACCAGACGCAGCACGCCGTGCGCCGCCGGATGCTGCGGCCCGAAGTTCATCGTGTAGTTTCGGATTTCAGCCACTAAGGTTTCCCCACCGGGGTCACCGGCGCGTTGGTGAGCAGTGGATCGTAGCGATTGTCGTGCCGGATCACTTTTGGCACCAACACGCGCGGCTCGATGCTCACAGGCTGGTACACCACCCGCCCCTTTTCCGGGTCATACCGGACTTCGACATTTCCCGACAAGGGGAAATCCTTGCGAAACGGGTGCCCGATGAAACCGTAATCGGTAAGCAAGCGGCGCAGGTCCGGATGTCCCTTGAACAAGATGCCGAACAGATCGAAGGTTTCGCGTTCAAACCAATCGGTGCCTGCCCAGATGCCGGTAACCGAGTCCACCATGGGCTGCTCATCGTCGGCGCAAAACACACGCAGCCGCACTCTCTGATTCAGAGAAATCGACAACAGGTGGTACACGACGGCGAAGCGCCGCCCCGCGGGCAGATTTTTCTCGTCGGCGGGCAGCGATCTGCGCGACACGCCGCGGCTGAAGCCCGAGGTGGTGGCGTCCTCTGTCTTCCATTCGGCGCGGCCGTACTCCAGGTAGTCCACGCCGCACACATCCATGCACATCTCGAACTTCAGGTTCGGGGTGTCGCGCAGCACCGTGGCCACTCGCAGCAAATCATCGGCGGCAAGTTCGTAGGTCAATTCACCCGTATGACTCGCCACCGAATGCAGCTTCTCGGGCAATGCCGCGGCGATCGCCTGACTCAAGCGCGACAGGTGGTCAGGCTCGGTCGCCGCCACGGGGGAGTCCGCGGCCACATTCATCGGATAATTGCCTTGTTGCGCTTGATCTTGTTCTGCAATTGAATGATGCCGTAGAGCAGCGCTTCGGCGGTGGGCGGGCATCCGGGAACGTACACGTCCACCGGCACGATGCGATCGCAGCCGCGCACCACGGCGTATGAATAATGATAGTAACCGCCGCCGTTGGCGCAGGAACCCATCGATATCACCCAGCGCGGCTCCGCCATCTGGTCATAGACCTTGCGCAGCGCCGGCGCCATCTTGTTCACCAGGGTCCCGGCAACGATCATGACGTCGGACTGGCGCGGGCTGGGACGGAACACCACGCCGAAGCGGTCAAGGTCGTAGCGCGCCGCCCCGGCATGCATCATTTCCACCGCGCAGCAAGCCAACCCAAACGTCATCGGCCACAACGAACCGGTACGTGCCCAGTTGATGAGCTTGTCGACAGTGGTCACTTCGAAGCCGCGCACGGCGCTGGTGTCGGCCGATACGGCCTCTACTCCCATTCAAGCGCCCCTTTCTTGTAGTCGTACACCAGCGCGACCACCAGGACCAACGCAAATATCAGCATGGACAGTAGCCCGAACGTGCCTGTGGCCCGCAGCGAGACGGCCCACGGGAAAAAAAACGCGATTTCGAGATCGAAGACGATGAAGATGATGGCGACCAGGTAGTAGCGGACGTCGAAACGCATCCGCGAATCCTCGAACGCCTCGAAGCCGCATTCGTAGGGGGATAGTTTCTCCGCGTCCGGGCGGCGCGGTCCTAAGATCCAGCCAATCGTAAATAACGCCATCCCCAATACAGTGGCCAATCCCAAAAAAATTAAAATCGGTAAATACTGTTGCAGCATCTAAACGTCCGACACCATGGATTGACCATAATTGTATCAGGCGCGGGCGTGTTGCGCTGCGTAACGATCTACACGAAAAGTGATGGTGCCGACGGCCGGAGTCGAACCGGCACAGGTTGCCCCACTAGCCCCTCAAACTAGCGCGTCTACCAATTTCGCCACGTCGGCTTCTATCACTTTTTCACAGGCGCCGCCGGCGCCACGGGTGCTGAGGGTACGGCCGGCGGCGTGGACGTTGCCGCCTGAGCCGCTCGCTCCAACACGGAGGTTGGCTCATTGCTCGGCCCGGCGCCCATGTACGCGAGGGTCAAGCTGGTCACGAAAAACAGCCCCGCGAACACGGCTGTTAATTTCGAAAACAAGGTGCTGGTGCCGCGCGCGCCGAATACCGTGCCCGATGCACCGGCGCCGAACCCGGCTCCCGCTTCGGCGCCCTTGCCCTTCTGCAGCAGCACGAGCCCGATGATCATCAGCGCCAGCAATATATGCACAGCCAAAATTAAACCACGCAACATAAGAAATCTCTCAGTGGCAAACGGCCGCAGCCGCGCAAATCTGCCGAAACTCATCAGCGCTCAGCGAAGCGCCACCTATCAATCCACCATCCACATCGGGCATGCAAAACAGCTCCGCCGCATTGCCGGCCTTGACGCTGCCACCGTAGAGGATACGCAAATGGCGCGCCATCTTAGCATCTTGGGCGTCGATTCGACCGCGCAGAAACGAGTGCACGGCCTGGGCCTGGTCCGGCGACGCCGTGCGCCCCGTGCCGATGGCCCACACCGGCTCATAGGCCAGTAACGCACTCGCAAAGCCACCGACCCCGTGCATCGCGATTACCGCGTCGAGTTGCCGCCCGACCACCGCCTGGGTCTGCTTTGCCTCATGCTCCTCCAAGCTCTCCCCGACGCACAGCACCGGAGTGAGTCCCGCCGCCAATGCCGCGGCGAATTTTCGCGCCACCAACGCGTCGTCCTCGTGATACCAGCGCCGCCGTTCGGAATGCCCGACGATCACGTGAGTGCAGCCCACATCCTTGAGCATGGTCGCACTCACCTGACCCGTGAATGCGCCGCCGGACTCCGCGCATACATCTTGCGCGCCGACCGCGATGCGTCCCTGGTCCAACATCCGCACCGCATCCGTCAAATAGACATAAGGCGGAAACACCACGACGTCGATCGGCCATTCGGGCTTCAGACTCATCTCCAACTCAGCGAGCAACGCTTCATTGGTGATCCGCGACCCGTGCATTTTCCAATTACCCGCCACCACTAGACGACGCATAGGCTTACCTTCGGGCATTTGCCCTGCCGGAAAGGCGGCGAAGATTAGCCGCGCGGCCCGCTAACTGCAAGCCCCGATTTAAGGAGCTTTCGCCATGGCGGGGTGAGCCGCACCGTCCGCCGCGGCTTCGACGGCCGCCGCGATGTCGCGCGCGCCCTGCTTGACGAGGGCCGCGTCATAACCTTCGACCATGACGCGAATCACAGGCTCGGTGCCCGACGCGCGCAGCACGATGCGGCCGCGGCCGCTGAAACGCCGCTCTACTTCCTTGGCCGCTTGCACCACTGCGGGCTCCGTCAGCGGATCGAAGCGCTTCGCCACACGTACATTGAGCAGCACCTGGGGGTACTTGCGCATGCCGGCGGCGAGCTCGGCAAGTCCGGCACCGGTTCGCTTCATCACCGCGAGCACCTGCAATGCGCTGATCAGACCGTCGCCGGTGGTGGTCTTGTCCAGGCACAGTATATGACCCGAGGTTTCGCCGCCCAAGGTCCCGCCCAGTTCATTGAGCATGGCAAGCACGTGACGATCGCCTACCTGGGCGCGCCGAAAATCGATGCCGCGCTCGGCAAAGGCATGCTCCAGTCCTAAATTGCTCATGACCGTACCGACGACCGGCCCCGTCAACGTGCCTTGGTCGCGCCGCGAAATGCCCAAGATGTACAGCAGCTGGTCGCCATCCACACAGCGTCCCAGCTCGTCCACCATCACCACCCGGTCGCCGTCGCCATCGAGCGCCATCCCGAGCTGCGCGCGCACCCCGGGCACCGTGAGTTGCAGTAGTTCCGGCGCCGTCGATCCGCAACCGTCATTGATGTTGCGGCCGTTCGGCGAGCAGCCGATGGGCACGATTTCCGCGCCTAAATCCGACAGCACGCGCGGCGCCACCTTGTAACCCGCCCCATTCGCGCAATCGATCACGATCTTAAAGCCTGCCAAGCTCATGCCGGCAGGAATGCTGGACGCGCAAAACTCCTGGTACTGCGTGCGGCTGCGGTCGATCCTTATCGCCTTGCCCAAGTGCTGCGATTCCTGCGTGATCACGGGCGACTCGAGCAGATTTTCTATTTCGCGTTCGACTCCGTCCGACAACTTGCTGCCCGTGGCATCGAAAAATTTGATGCCGTTGTCTTGGTACACGTTGTGCGATGCGCTGATGACCACGCCAAACCGGCAGCCCAAGCGTTGCGTCATGTACGCGATCCCGGGTGTCGGCAGGGGCCCGATCAGCATCACATCGACACCTGCGGCGACGAATCCCGCCTCCAGGGCCGATTCGAACATGTAGCCGGATACACGAGTGTCCTTACCGATGAGCACGCGGCCGCCGCCCGGAGCCAGCACGCGCGCCGCCGCGCTCGCCAACTGCAACGCAAAATCCACGGTCATGGGCGCCTGACCCACCCGGCCGCGAACGCCGTCGGTGCCAAAAAATCGGCTCAACCCTCTATCCTCTGCGCAACGGTTCCGTGCACGGCGTTCAGCATGCGAATCGCATCCAGGGTCGGAGCCACATCGTGGGTACGGATGATATTCGCGCCTTGGCTCACCGCCAGCGCCGCCAACGCCAAGCCGCCGTACAGCCGCTCGTCGACGGGCTTACCCAGTATTCGGCCGATGAAGCTCTTGCGCGACACGCCCACCAGCAGCGGCGCGCCCAGCGTCGCGAAATACGACAGTTCGCGCAGCAGCGTAAAATTATGTTCCATCAACTTGCCAAAGCCTATCCCCGGATCCAACGCAATCGCGTTGCGCGCGATACCGGCCTCGATGCAGGCATTCTGCTCACGCAGCAGAAACGCACTCACCTCAGCCACCACGTCATCATAGTGAGGACGATCCTGCATGGTACGCGGCTCGCCTTGCATGTGCATCAGGCACACCCCGACTCCGGTGCTCGCGGCATACTCGCGCGCGCCGGGCATGCGCAAGGCGTAAACGTCGTTGATGATGCAAGCCCCCGCGGCCACCGCCGCTGCCATCACCTTGGGCTTGCTGCTGTCGATGGAGATTGCGATCCCCGAGGCCGCTGCAATGCCTTCGATGACAGGCACCACTCGCGCGATTTCGACATCCTCAGGCACCGCGGCGGCACCGGGCCGCGTCGACTCGCCGCCCACATCGATGATGGCCGCCCCCTCTTCCACCATGCGCGCGGCGCGCTCAAGCGCCGCCTCGGTCCCCGCGTGCCGCCCGCCGTCGGAGAAAGAATCCGGCGTCACGTTCAATATCCCCATGACCACCGGCCGCGTGAGATCAATGACTCTTTGTCGGCAACGCCATTCCATGAAACTTCCGGAAAACTCGAGGGGCGGCTCGGGAGGGCATTTCCTGGAGCGTGAA
>DATCDX010000308.1:0-12894 GCA_036510475.1 Steroidobacteraceae bacterium | reverse complement strand
CGCAAGCCGCTGCTCATCACGGGCTTGGAACAGGGTGGCCAGTTGATGACCACCACCGACGTGGACAATTGGCCCGGTGATGTCGAACATCTCCAAGGTCCTGCGCTCATGGAACGTATGCGGCGTCACGCCGAACGATTCAATACGGATATCGTGCTCGATCACATCAATCGCGTCGATTTGCGTACACGGCCCTTTCGCCTGTTCGGCGACAACGGCGAATACACCTGCGACGCCCTGATCATCGCCACCGGCGCCTCCGCGAAGTACTTGGGCCTGCCGTCCGAGGAGACGTTTCGCGGCAAGGGCGTATCGGCCTGCGCCACCTGCGATGGTTTTTTCTATCGTGGCAAGGCGGTGGCGGTCGTGGGCGGCGGTAATACCGCGGTCGAGGAAGCTCTGTACCTCACCAACATCGCCTCCCATGTCACTCTCGTGCATCGGCGCGACCAACTGCGCGCTGAGAAAATACTGCAGGACCGTCTGTTCGCGCTGGAGTCGGCCGGCAAGGCCAGCATCGTCTGGAACCACGCCATCGACGAAATACTCGGCGATGACGCCGGCGTGACCGGTGTGCGCCTGCGTGGCTCGACGGGAGCCACGCGCTCCATTGCGGTCGACGGCGTGTTCATTGCGGTCGGCCATCAACCGAATACCCAATTGTTCGAGAAGCAACTGGAGATGCGCGGCGGTTATATCCTGGTCAAGGGCGGCAGCGACGGCGATGCCACCGCCACCAGCATTGCCGGTGTATTTGCCGCCGGCGACGTGGCCGATCATGTCTATCGCCAGGCGGTGACTTCCGCCGGCACCGGCTGCATGTCCGCGCTCGATGCCGACAAGTATTTGGAACGAATGGAAGCGGAAGTTGGCGACACAGCGCGCGCTGCCCACGCGTGACGCAGAGTCGCGCCCGCTTTCTCGACAGCATCGCGCAAATCGATGCGGCAACTTGGAATTCGCTGGTGGGCGCCGGGCAGCCGTTCATACGGCACGAATTCCTGTTGGCGCTGGAGGAGTCCGGCTGCGCCGTGCCGCGCACCGGCTGGGCTGCGCGACATCTGGTCATCGACGACGCCAAGGGCCGTGTCATGGGCGCAATGCCTTTGTTCCTCAAGGCGCATTCCCGCGGTGAATTCGTTTTCGATTTTTCCTGGGCGAATGCCTATGCGCAGCATGGTCTGCGGTACTACCCCAAGTTGCTGTCCGCCGTGCCGTTCACTCCGGTTTGTGGAGCACGCCTGCTGGTGAGCCCGGCCGCAGACCGGCAACAGGTGACCAAGGCATTGATCACGGCGGCGCGCGACTACGTGCTCAGCGAACAGTTATCGTCCTGGCATGTGCTGTTCCCCACCGATGAAACCGCGGATGCCTTAAGTCAGGCCGGCTTGATCCTGCGCAGCGACTGTCAGTTCCATTGGTATAACCGGGGCTATGAATCCTTCGAGGCTTTTCTAGCCACCTTCACGGCCGAGAAGCGAAAAAAGGCGAAGCGCGAACGCCGCCGGGTCGCCGAGGCCGGAATAGTTTTCGATACCCGGATGGGCGGCGACATGGACGATTCCCTGTGGAACGCCATCTACCCGTTCTACGCCGACACTTTCTACCGCCACGGCCATGAGCCCTATTTGAATCTGGATTTTTTCAAACGGGTGGCCGCCGCCATGCCGGAGGCGATGATGCTCAAAATCGCGCGCATCGGCACCGAGCCCATCGCCACGGCGATCTTTTTCGAAAGCGACGATGCGCTGTTCGGCCGCTACTGGGGCGCCGGCGGCAACTATCACAGCCTGCATTTTGAAACCTGCTACTACCAGGGAATCGAGTACTGCATCGAGAAGAAATTGCAGCGCTTCGAACCTGGCACGCAGGGCGAGCACAAGGTACCGCGAGGCTTCGTGCCGACGCTGACGAGATCGGCGCACTTCATGGCCGACCCGCGCTTCGCGGCCGCCATTCGCGATTTTGCGGCCCGCGAGGCGCATGGCGTGGACACTTATGCGGCCTCGGTCCAGGAGCACGTGCCGTATCACCGGGCGACGGACGAGGAGTTGCGCCTCTGAGCAGACTGGTCTGGTTGGGCGAACAGGCGGATCCGAACTGGTTCCCACCATTGGATCAGGCTCTGCGCGAGCCCCCGGGACTGCTCGCGGCCGGCGGCGACTTGAGTCCGGCGCGCCTGCTCACGGCCTACGAACGGGGTGTGTTTCCGTGGTATTCCGCGCAGCAGCCGATACTCTGGTGGTCACCCGATCCGCGCATGGTGCTGTTTCCCGAGGAATTCAATTGCTCGCGCAGTTTGCGCAAGACCTTACGCAACGGCCCTTTCAGTACGCGAGTCGACCATGCGTTCAGCGCCGTCATCCGTGGCTGTGCCGCGCCACGGCGCTCCGGGCCCGACACCTGGCTGAACGCCGAGATGATCGCTTCCTACGAGCGGCTGCACGGTCTTGGCTTCGGTCACTCCATCGAAGCCTACTGTGCGGATGAACTGGTGGGCGGTGTGTACGGCATCCAGCTGGGCCAGGTATTCTTCGGCGAATCGATGTTCAGCCGGCGGCGCGACGCGTCCAAGGTGGCGTTGGCCCGCTTGGTCGAAGAATGCCGGGTGCGGGACATCAAGCTGATCGACTGTCAGGTAGCCAGCGCCCATTTGGCCAGTCTCGGCGCGCGCGAGCTGTCTCGCGGCCAATTTGTGGCCTTATTGCATCAATATGCCCGCCGCGCGCCCTGCGGCAGCTGGGCAAGCGCCGCTCCTTAAATTGCATTACCAGGGTGCTTTATGCACAATGCGCCCGGATTCTCCGCACACCATAAGGACGCATGTCAAAAGAAGAGGCTATTCAGTTCGAGGGCGAGGTCGTCGAGACCCTGCCCAATACGACTTTTCGCGTCAAACTCAAGACCGGCCACGTCGTCACCGCCCATATATCGGGCAAGATGCGTAAAAACTACATTCGCATTCTGACCGGCGATCAAGTCACCGTCGAAATGACTCCCTACGATTTGACCAAGGGCCGCATCGTCTACCGCGGACGATAATCATAGTCAATGCGCTTCGCGCAACTCCTACGGGGTCGAGGCGACCCCGAATTCCCATGCGCTTCGCGCAACTCCTACGGGGTCGAGGCGACCCCGTCCCCTAGGTTTCGTGAGATACGAGGGCGGGTTCGTCCGTGGCGTGCGTCTCGAGTTTGAGTTTCGCGCCGTCCTCGCTCAAGGTCACTTCCACGTGTCCGCCGTTCACGAGCTTGCCGAACAGCAACTCTTCGGCGAGCGGCCGTTTGATGAACTCTTGAATGACGCGTGCCATCGGCCGCGCGCCCATCTTGGGGTCGTAGCCGCGCTTGGCGATCCAGCGGCGCGCCGGCTCGTCGACCGAAATCGTTACGCGCTTCTGTTCCAGTTGCGCCTCCGCTTCGATCAGGAGCTTATCCACCACCCGTTCGATCGTCGCCGGGTCTAAGCTGCCGAACTGAATGACGGCGTCCAGGCGATTGCGGAATTCCGGTGAAAACAAGCGGCGAATGGCTTCCATATCGTCCGCGCCGGAGTCCGATTGGGTGAATCCGATGCTCGGCCGGCTCATTTCGAATGCCCCCGCATTGGTGGTCATCACGATGATCACATGGCGGAAATCCGCCTTGCGGCCGTTATTGTCGGTGAGCGTGCCGTGGTCCATGACCTGCAGCAACAAATTGAACACATCAGGATGCGCCTTTTCAATCTCATCGAGCAGCAGCACGCAGTGCGGGTGCTTGGCGATTGCCTCCGTCAGCAATCCGCCCTGATCGAAGCCCACGTAACCGGGGGGCGCGCCGATCAAACGCGACACGGTGTGCCGCTCCATGTATTCCGACATGTCGAAGCGCACGAACTCCACGCCCATGGCGAGCGCCAGCTGGCGGGTCACTTCGGTCTTGCCGACGCCGGTGGGACCGGAGAATAGGAAGGAACCTACCGGCTTGCGCTGATCGCCCAAGCCGGAACGCGACATCTTGATAGAGGCCGACAAGGCTTCGATCGCCTTGTTCTGACCAAAAATGGTCAGTTTCAAATTGCGTTCCAAATTCTTGAGCACGTCTCGATCGGACATGGAGACGCTCTTCGGCGGAATTCGCGCGATGCGCGCCACCACATTCTCGATGTGCGTCACGGTAACCGATGCGGCGCGTTTATCCACAGGCTGTAACCGCAGATTCGCCCCCGCCTCGTCCACGACATCGATCGCCTTGTCCGGCATGTGCCGATCGTTGATATGGCGCGCCGCGAGTTCGGCGGCTGCGCGCAGCGCATCGTCCTCGTACTTGATGCCATGATGCTCTTCATAGCGGCTCTTCAGGCCGCGCAGGATGTCGACCGTGTCCTGTATGGACGGCTCGGTGATGTCGATCTTCTGGAAACGCCGCGCCAGCGCATGGTCTTTCTCGAATATCCCACGGTACTCGTTGTACGTGGTCGAGCCGATGCAGCGCAGTTCGCCGTTGGCAAGCGCCGGCTTGATCAAATTGGAGGCATCCATCACGCCGCCCGACGCCGCGCCGGCGCCGATCACCGTGTGAATTTCATCGATGAACAGAATCGCGCCGGGCTGTTTCTTGACCTCGGCCAGCACCGCCTTCAGCCGCTTCTCGAAATCGCCGCGATACTTGGTGCCCGCCACCAGCGATCCCATGTCGAGCGAGTAGATCGTGGCGTCCAGCAGTACGTCGGGCACTTGATTCTCGACGATCATGCGCGCCAACCCTTCGGCGATGGCCGTCTTACCGACGCCGGCTTCGCCGACGTACAACGGATTGTTCTTGCGCCGGCGGCACAGAATCTCGATGGTGCGCTCGACCTCGAGTTTGCGGCCGATCAACGGATCGATCTTGCCCTTGCGCGCCGACTCGTTCAGGTTCGTGGCATATTTTTCCAAGGCACTGCCGCCGGCGTCACCCTCGCGCTCGGCATCGGTGGAAGCGCCGCCGTCCTCGCGCTCGCTGCGCTCCTCGCCACCGGCTTTCGACAAGCCGTGCGCGATGAAGTTGACCACGTCCAGACGCGATACGTCCTGCATGCTGAGCAGGTACGCAGCGTGCGATTGTTTTTCGCTGAAAATCGCCACCAGGACATTGGCCACGGTGACTTCTTTCTTGCCGCTCGACTGCACGTGGAATACGGCTCTCTGCAATACCCGCTGGAATCCCAACGTAGGCTGCACGTCACGATCCTCGCCCACCGGTAATCGCGGCGTGGTTTGGTCGATGAATTGTTTAAGTTCGGTCTTGAGCTTCGCGGTGTCCGCGCCGCATGACTTCAAGATTTCCCGCACCTTGGGGGTATCCACGATCGCGAGCAGCAAATGCTCGACGGTCATGAATTCATGCCGGGCCTCGCGCGCACCGGCAAACGCATCGTTCAAACAAAATTCAAGTTCTTGACTTAGCACTTTACGCCTCTTCTAGCGTTGCCATCAGCGGATGCTGATGTTGTCGCGCGTACGCGATCACTTGAGCCACTTTGGTCTCCGCGATTTCATAAGTAAAAACTCCGCAGACTCCTTTGCCCTTGGTATGGACCTCCAGCATAACGCGAGTTGCTTTCGTGCGGTCCATCGCGAAGAAACGCTGCAGGATGTCGACCACGAACTCCATGGGAGTGTAGTCGTCATTGATCAGCACGACTTGGTACAGCGGCGGACGCTTGAGCTTGGGCGCCGCTTCCTCGACGACCAACCCTGTCCCGTCCCGCCCACGTTCGATGTCGCTCATGAATCATCAGTTTATAGGGTGCGTTCTCATGCTTTACAAGACATGCGCACCAAACGTTGGGTTTAAGCCACCTGTCGCCAATCAGTGTCACTTTACTTTAACAAGTAAAAACAAATGCTTGAGCGGCCAAGCGGGTGCCCCTATGATTGCCCACGGCAATCCAATTTGGGCGGCAGCGCCGCCGCCCGCGAAATTGACGCGCTTGACGCGCACGAAACACATGATCGATACGCACACACATGAATGGCTGTCCCGCTTGCAAAGCAACGGCCCCCGGTTGGCTTCCTTAGGCTTGGCGGCGTTAATCGCTGTGGAACTGGCGCGGATCGCCATTTCCCTGCTGAGCGGCAACCCGGTGAAGTCGCCTCAGCCCATCCTAACCGGCGCCGCACCGCACAGTCAGCACGCCGGCGTCGATATCCAGAGCCTGGTTTCAGCCCATCTGTTCGGCATCGCCACCGCCGATCCCAGCACGCAGGACCCCGCCAACGCCCCGGCGAGCACCGCCAATCTGGTGCTTGCCGGCACCATCGCAACCGAGGATCCGAAGCACGGCATCGCCATCATCAGCGACGGCGGCCCGGCGAAGGTGTACGCGGTCGGTGATAACATCGGCGGCGCGTCCTTGCACTCGGTTTATCTAGACCGCGTGATTCTCGATCGTGGCGGCACGCTGGAAACGCTGCTGTTGCCGCAGCTGTTGCTCACGGGGGTGCAGGGGCAGCCCTTGGGCCGCCGGTCGGCGGTCGATCCGCGTACCGTGACGGCCGTCAACAACATACGGCGCATGGTGCAGCAAGATCCCGGTATTCTCGATCAGGTCATGCGCACAGTGCCCTCGTACGACAGCGCGGCCGGAAAGCTGCGTGGCTTTCGCGCCTACCCGGGGCGTAACCGGTCGATATTCAATAAACTGGGCCTCAAGCCGGGCGATTTGGTGACGGCGATCAACGGCACGCCGCTGGACGATCCGCAGCACAGCCAAGAAGTCTTCAATACCATACAGACCTCGGATCACGTCACGGTGACCGTCGAACGCGCCGGCCAAAAGCAGGATATCACGCTCAATATCGCGCAAGTCGCGGCCCAGGCGACCAAGGATCTGGAGGGTGACGCAGGCGCCGCCGCGCCGCCGCCCAACGGGCCGCCGCCGATGAATTCCCGCCCGAACGCGACCAATGAGAATCTAAACGAATAGCTCGAACGCAGGTCGAATGCGTTCAACATACGAGTACCCATGATGTCGAAGTCAACCCAACCACAACTCAAAACCCGCATCGCCGCCATGTTGGCGCTGTCGGTCTTGCTGGTGCCGGTAACCTGGGCCGCCGCCTCGCATGCGGCGCCACAGGAGGGCGCCACCATCACGCCCAATTACAAAGATGCGGACTTGAGTCAGATCATCCAAGCGGTCAGCGAGGTCACGGGCAAAAACTTCATCATCGATCCGCGCGTCAACGCCAAGGTCACCATGCTGTCGGCGACGCCGATGTCTCCCGCGGCCTTCTACCAGGCGTTCTTGTCGGTACTGCAAGTGTACGGCTACGTGGCGGTGCCGGCCGGCAAGGTCATCAAAATCATCCCGAATACCGATGCCCGGCAGTTGCCATCGATCGACCTGCCCAGCACCGTGAGCTCGACGTCGGACGAAATCGTCACGCAAATCATCCCCGTGAAGAACATCAGCGCGGCGCAACTGGTGCCGCTGCTGCGGCCCCTCATTCCCCAATACGGACACCTGGCGGCGTATCCCAGCGGCAACATGCTGATCATTTCGGATCGCGCCAGCAACGTGAGCCGCATCATGCACATCGTCGAGCGTATGGATGAAAGCGGCGACGAACCGATCGAAGTCATCCCGTTGACGAATGCCAGCGCCGCCGATGTGGTGCGCATCGTCAATTCTCTCAATACGGGACAGGGCGCCGAGGGAGCGGCCTCGGCCGTCAAAGTGGTCGCCGACGAGCGCACCAACAGCATTTTGCTCACCGGCGAGAAATCGCAGCGCCTTAGGCTCAAGGCCTTGATCCTCAACATGGACACTCCTTTGACTGCCGGCGGGGATACCCAAGTCAGGTACCTGCGCTATGCCGATGCCGAAAAGATCGCCGACAAGCTCAAGGGCCAGGCGGCAGCCTCCGCCAAGGCGCAAGGTGGGCCGCCACCGGCCGGCGCCACCGGCGGCTCCAACGTCGACGCCAGCGTCACCATCTGGGCGGACGTCGCCACCAATGCGCTGGTCATGACGGCGCCGCCAAAAATCATGAAATCGCTGATGGCGGTGATCGACAAGCTCGATATCCGCCGCGCACAGGTCCAGGTTGAAGCCATCATCGTGGAAGTCGACGTCAACAAGAGCTCGAATCTCGGCGTTCAATGGCTGCTCGACGGCGGCAGCAACTACGGCTACGGCGTTACGAATCTGCCCGGCAGCGGCACCAGCATCGTCGATTTGGCCGCGGCCGTATTGGGCGTTACGGGCGGTACCACCAGCTCCGCACTGACCAATACCACCACCGGCGTGGGGGCTACGGGTCTCAGCAGTTCCACGGTCGGTACCGGCGCCACATTTGCGCTCGGCAAATACAACTCGAGCACCGGCAAGGGCTTCGCCGCGCTCATCCAGGCGCTGCGCAGCGACGGCAGCAGCAACATCATCTCCACCCCTTCGCTGATCACCATGAACAACGAGGAGGCCGAGGTCAAGGTGACGCAGGAGATCCCCTTGATCACCGGCTCCTATACCAACAGCACGGCGAGTGTGGCGGGCACCACCAGCCCCTTCGAAACGATTCAGCGCGAGGAAGTCGGCACGATTTTAAAGGTGACGCCGCACATCAATGAAGGCAATTCGGTACAGCTCAAAATCGAACAAGAGGATTCCTCCCCGGGAGCGAAGCTCACCGATTCCGCCGATATTTCCACCAACAAGCGCTCCATCAAGACCACGGTGCTGATCGAGGACGGCGGCGTCATCGTATTGGGCGGCCTGATGTCGGATACCGTCTCCGAGAGCGAGGATCGCGTGCCGGGATTGGGCGCCATTCCGATACTGGGCAACCTCTTCAAGTCGCGCAGCGGTTCGCGTCAGAAGAAGAATTTGCTGGTGTTCATACGGCCCAAAATATTGCGCGATTCGGACGCCACCGAAAGCACCAGCGAAGAGAAATACAATCAAGTCCGGCAACAGGAGAAAACTCTCCACAATGGGCATATAACGCTGCTGCCCGGCCAAAAACAGCCGGTCATAGACGCCATTCCGCAGGGCATCGCGCTGCCGGCTGCACTGCCCTCGGGCACGAACGCCCAGGGCGCGGCGCCCAATCAGCCGGCGCCCGCCCCCACGCCGCAGGCGCCGCCCCAGACTTCGCCCAATCCATGAACGCCGGCCGCGAATGAACGCCGAACTCGACGCTCCGCAGCAACAACGGAAACTGTCGTTTCCCTTCGCGAAGCGCCACGGCGTGTTGGTTCGCGGTATCGCCAATGGCGTGGCCGACACGGTCTGCCGCCCCGGCGTCACGCCGCAATGCCTGGCCGAGGTACGCCGCTTCGTCGGGGTGCCGTTGACGCTGCAGCGTGTTTCCGTCGAATCCTTCGATTCCATGCTGCGGGTGGCCTATGAGGCGGGCTCCGGCGCCGCCATGCAGATGCTGGAGGGCTTGGACGACAATACCGACCTTGCGCACCTGGCCGAAGATATCCCCGAGTCTTCAGACCTGCTGGAGAGCGATGATGAAGCGCCGATCATTCGCTTGATCAATGCCCTGCTGACGCAGGCGGTCAAAGAGAATGCGTCGGACATTCATATCGAGCCCTACGAGAACCGCCTGGTCATCCGTTTTCGCGTGGATGGCGTCTTGCGCGAAGTGCTGCAAACCAAGCGCGCCGTAGCGCCGCTCGTGGTGTCGCGCGTCAAGGTCATGTCCAAACTCGATATCGCAGAACGCCGGCTGCCGCAGGACGGCAGAATCTCGCTGCGCATCGCCGGCCGCGCGGTCGACGTGCGTGTGTCCACCCTGCCCTCCGGGCACGGTGAGCGCGTGGTGCTGCGCTTGCTGGATAAACAGGCTGGACGGATCGAACTCACCTCCTTAGGGATGGACCCGCGCACACAGGATCTGATGGCTGACATCATCCACAAGCCGCACGGCATCATCTTGGTGACCGGGCCGACCGGATCCGGCAAGACCACGACCTTGTACGCCGCGCTCGAACGCATCAACGACAACACCCGCAATGTCATGACGGTCGAGGATCCCATCGAGTACTACATCGACGGCATCGGCCAGACGCAGGTGAACACCAAGGTCGAAATGACCTTCGCGCGCGGCCTGCGGGCGATTTTGCGGCAGGACCCCGATGTCGTGATGGTCGGCGAAATTCGCGACCTGGAAACCGCCCAGATCGCCGTGCAGGCGAGCTTGACCGGCCACTTGGTGCTCTCCACGCTGCATACCAACACCGCCGTGGGCGCGGTCACGCGCCTGCGCGACATGGGCATCGAACCCTTCCTGCTGTCCTCGAGCTTGATCGGCGTGCTGGCGCAGCGCCTGGTGCGGGTATTGAATCCGGCGACCCGCGAACCGTTCATGGCCGGCGAATATGAACGCCGCATCTTGAATCTCGATCCCAACGGCGCCCCGGTGCAGTTGTACCGCCCTAGCCTCGAGCCCGGCAACGGTTACCGCGGACGCACCGGCATCTACGAACTCATCGCCGTCGATGATCACATGCGCACCATGATTCACGATGGCTCGTCCGAACAGGATCTGGAACGCTACGCGCGCACCGCGAGCCCCGGTATTCGCGACGACGGGCGCAGAAAAGTCATGGCAGGCGAGACCACACTGGAAGAAGTGCTGCGCGTCACTCGCGAGGACTGATGAGCGCGTTCGAATACACCGCGCTCGATGCCCAAGGTAAGGAGCGCAAAGGGCTGATCGAGGGCGACACGCCCAAGCATGTCCGCCAGCTGCTGCGCGACAAGCAGCTGCTGCCGATGGAAATCCAAGAGACGGCGCAGCGCGAGCTTAAAGCACGCCGCGCCCGCCGCTTCATGCACCGCGGGTTGTCGACCCTGGACCTGGCCTTGCTGACGCGCCAGCTGGCGACCCTGCTGCGATCGGGTCTGCCGCTCGAAGAATCCTTGCAAGCCGTTGCCGAACAAACCGAAAAACCCCGGGTGCAGCGCATCATATTGGGCGTGCGCAGCAAAGTCGTTGAAGGTCATCCGTTGGCCGAGGGCCTGCGCGACTTCCCGCAGGCGTTCCCAGAGATCTACCGAGCCACGGTGTCCGCCGGCGAACAATCCGGCAGGCTCGATCAGGTGCTGGAGCGGCTGTCGGACTATACGGAATCGCGCCAGGTCATGGGCCAGCAGGTCAGCAACGCCCTGGTGTATCCGATTGTCTTGATGGTGCTGTCATTCGCCATCGTCTCGTTCTTGTTGGCCTATGTGGTGCCGCAGGTGGTCGCGGTATTCGAGTCCGGCCACCAAGAGTTGCCGGTTGCCACGCGCTTCCTCATCGGCATGAGCGCCTTCGTGCGGAATTATTGGATCTACGCGCTGATCCTGATCGCAGCCTGCACCTGGGCGTTCCTGCGCTGGCTCAAGGCGCCGGAGGCGCGGCTGCGGTTCGATCGCTTCCTGCTGCGCGTGCCGCTGGCGGGAAAGCTCATTCGCGGACTCAATACGGCGCGCTTTTCCCGCACTTTCAGCATTCTCACCGCAAGCGCGGTGCCCGTCCTCGAAGCCCTGCGCATCTCCGCCGAAGTGATCAACAGCCTGCCCATGAGAAAGGCCGTCGAGGACGCGGCGTTACGCGTTCGCGAAGGCGCGCCCATCGGCAAGTCGCTCGCCGCGCGCAAACTGTTCCCGCCCATGATGATTCATTTGATCAGCAGCGGCGAAAGCAGCGGTGAGTTGGAAAAGATGCTCGAACGCGCGGCGACGAATCAGGAACGGGAAATGGACGGCCTGCTGTCGACCATGACCAATCTTCTCGGTCCCTTCATGGTGGTGTTCATGGGCGCCGTCGTCATGTTCATCGTCATCGCGCTGCTGTTGCCGATATTTCAGCTCAACGATCTTGTCAAGTAGCGACTCCTGAACGTGGGCTATTGCGCCTAGGCCACCTTTCCGTTTATAACGCGCGCGTGTCAGTTCACCGGCGAAGCCTTAAGGCTTCGATAGCATGAGCGAAAAACCCGAATCGGACGAGTTCGAGGAAGAAGACGCGGAAGACACGGCGCCGGGCGGCGACGATGTCGACGTCGATCACATCATGCGCGACGTTGAGTCGCAGCGTCGGCGTGCGCCCAAGGGAGCTGAACCCACCTGGCGGCGCCTGGAACGCGTAATGGAAGAGCGGCGCACGGCCGACCTCTTGAGCGATTTCGACGACTACGATATTCCGGACGCCGGCGCGGATGATGACAGCGCATCAGAACCGCAGGAGACCGGGGCGCGGGCGGCTCCGCTGACCGGCCTGCCGGCAGCATCCGCGGTAAAGGCTGTACGCAAGAAAAAAAGGCCGCGCTAAATCCGCTGAGCGGTCCTTGGGGCGCCGCAGCCGGTCATGTGCCACACTGATTCGTGTCTCCTACCGATGAATATTCACAACGCCTCCGTGAGCGCGAGACGCGCCAGGCGCAACTCGATCGGCTCCATGCACGCCTGGGCAGCACGCGGCTCGCCGTCGCTGCCGCTTTCTTGATCATCGCATGGTTGTGTTTCGTATCCCACGCAATTGCGCCGCCTTGGGCTTGCGCTCCCATCGTCGGATTCGTCGCGGCGGTGCTGTACCACCATCGCATTCGAGATGAACGCGCGAGAGCACAGCGAGCTGTGGAGTTTTATCGCGCGGGCCTTAAGCGGATGGGAGATCAATGGCGCGGCGGCGGCCCCAACGGCGAGCAATTCGACGTTGCTGGCCATATTTATGCGGCTGACCTCGACCTGTTTGGCCGCGATAGCCTATACGCCATGCTGTGCGCGGCTCGGACCCAGATGGGCGAAAACAAGCTGGCACAGTGGCTGCTGGCGCCCGCGGATGTGAACGTGATTCGCGAACGGCAGGCAGGCATTGCCGATTTGCGCAATCGCCTGGATTGGCGCGAAGCATTATCGATTGATGGC